>NZ_JAMXSG010000081.1:0-20452 GCF_024124365.1 Pseudonocardia sp. McavD-2-B | reverse complement strand
CCCGCCCGCGGCAGTCGTCACGACCGGGGCCCCCGCCGGGACCCTCGACGACCGCGGCGCGGTCCTGCTGCACCGCGTCGCCTCGGAGCTGCTGCGCAACGCCCGCGCGCACGCCCGTGCCCGCACCGTCGAGGTCGGCCTGCACGTCGCGGCCGCCCGGGCCCGGCTCACCGTGACCGACGACGGCACCGGTTTCGACCCCGGCCGCGGCCCGGCACCCGGCCACATCGGGCTGCTGCTCGTCCGCCGCGCGGTGGCCGACGCCGGCGGGACCCTGGAGGTCCGCAGCGCGCCGGACCGGGGCAGCATCGTCACCGTCGTGCTCCCCCGCCGCGGCTGAGCCGGCCGCCGCGCCGCATCGGTGCACGGTGTGCGCCGACGCACGTTCGGCAAAGTTGCACAGGCTGCATCTTTGGGCCAGACTCGTTGCGTGACGTCAACTACCCGCCCCGTGCGCACCCCCGAGGAGGCCGCGGCCCACCGCCGCGACGTACTGCTCCCCCTGACCGGCCTGCTGATGGCGCTGTTCGTCGGCGTGCTGTCCAGCACGATCGTGTCGAACGCGCTGCCCCGGATCCTGGGCGACCTCGGCGGGACCCAGGCCGAGTACACGTGGGTGGTCTCGGCGTCACTGCTGGCGATGACGGCCTCGACCCCGATCTGGGGCAAGCTCGCCGACCTCTACTCCAAGAAGCTGCTGGTCCAGGCCGCGATCGGGATCTTCCTGATCGGCTCGCTGCTCTGCGGGCTGGCGGTCTCCACGGGGCAGCTCATCGGCTTCCGGGTCCTGCAGGGCCTCGGCATGGGCGGGCTGCAGGCGCTGACCCAGGTCGTGATCGCGGCGATCATCACCCCGCGCGAGCGCGGCCGCTACATGGGCTACCTCTCGGGGATCATGTCGATCGCCGTCGTCGGCGGTCCGCTGCTCGGCGGCATCATCGTCGACTCGCCGCTGGGCTGGCGCTGGTGCTTCTTCGTCGGCGTCCCGCTGGCCGCACTCTCACTGCTCGTGCTGCAGCGCACCCTGAACGTGCCCACCCCCGTCCGCGCCGACGGCGAGCGCCCCAGCATCGACTACCTGGGCGCCACCCTCATCGCCGCCGCGGTGTCGGCGCTGCTGCTGTGGACCTCGCTGGCCGGCAAGCAGTTCGGCTGGGCCTCACCGACCTCGTTCGGCCTGATCGGCGCCGGCCTGGTGCTGCTGGTGGGCGCGATCGTCGTCGAGCGACGGGCCAAGGACCCGGTCGTGCCGCCGTTCCTGTTCCGCGACCGCACCGTCGTGCTCGCCACCGTCGCGAGCCTGTTCGTCGGCGTCGCGATGTTCGGCTCCACCATCTTCCTGTCCCAGTACTTCCAGCTCGCCCGGGGCGCCAGTGCCACCGAGGCCGGGCTGCTCACCCTGCCGATGATCGTCGGCATGTTCGGCGCGTCGAACGTGGCCGGCCAGCTGATCACCCGCACCGGCGTCTGGAAGCGCTACCTCGTCGGCGGCGCGGTCTCGCTGACCGCGGGTCTGTCGCTCGGGGCGGCGGTCATCTCCTCCACCGCGCCGTACTGGCTGGTCGCGGTCGCGATGGCACTGGTCGGCATCGGCGTCGGCACCACGCAGCAGAACCTGGTGCTCGCCGTGCAGAACACCGTCGCGCTGCGGCACATGGGCGCCGCGAGCTCCACGGTGACGTTCTTCCGCTCGCTCGGCGGCTCGGCCGGCGTCGCGGGGCTGGGCGCGCTGCTCGCCTCCGTGGTCGGGTCCCGGACCGCGGCCGGGCTGGCCGACGCCGGTGTCGACGGCGGGGCGGCCGTCGGCGGCGGGCAGGTGCCGCACCTGGCCGACCTGCCCGAGCCGGTCCGCTCGATCGTCATGGAGTCCTACGGCCACGCCACCTCGATGATCTTCCTGGTGGCCGCGCCGCTGGCCTTCCTGGCCCTGCTGGCGATCCTGGCCCTGCGCGAGGTCCCGCTGCGCGACACCCTCGACATCGCCAAGCCCGCCGACCCCGCGGCCGGTGCCCCGGCCACCACCCCGGCCCCGCCGACCGGTCCGGTGCTGCACGGGTTCGTGCGGGCCGACGGCGCCCCGGCGGGCGGCGCCGTGCTGACCGTCCTCGACGTCACCGGCGACGAGGTCGGCCGCACCCGCGCCGACGCCGACGGGCACTACCGCATCTGCGTCGCCACCGGCATCGTGTCCACCGTGTACCGCTGGGAGGGCCGTCCCGCCGCGCGCCGGGTGACCGTCGGCGCGGACGGGCTCCGACTCGACGTCGACCTGTCGGACGGCACGCGCACCGCCGGCACGACACGCACCACCGACGGGCATCCGGGCCGGCACGAGCTCGTCTCGGTCATCGAGGCGCCCGAGCGCGAGCGGACGGGGGCCGACCGTGGCTGAGCAGGCCGCGCCCGGGCGTCGCGAGCGCAAGAAGGCCGCCACCCGGGCCGCGCTCGCCGGCGCCGCGCTGCGGCTGTGCAGCACGCACGGCCCGGACGCGGTGACCGTCGAGCAGATCGCCGACGCCGCCGACGTCGCGCCCCGCACCTTCTTCAACTACTTCACCTCGAAGGAGGAGGCGGTCGTCGCGGGCAACGCGTCGTCGGCGGACACCCTGCTGACCGCGTTCGCCGCCCGACCCGACGACGAGCCGGTCACCGAGTCGCTGCGGCACGCGCTGCGCGCCGTGGTCACCGACCCCGGCTATCTCGACCGGGTGCAGGCGCTGCGGGCGCTGCGGGGGCACCCGACGATCGTCGCGCACCAGATGGCCGCGTTCGCCGCCCAGGAGCGGGCGCTGGCCGACGCCGTGGTCGCCCGGACCGGGTCCGACCCGGCCCGCGACCTCTACCCGACCCTGGCCGCGGCCGCCGCGGTGACCGGGCTGCGCGTCGCGGTGCAGCACTGGCTGGGCGACCACGGCACGGACCCGCGCTCGCCGTCGCTGACCCAGCTGGTGGACGAGGCCATGGCCGTGTTCGACGCCGGCCTGCGCGCCCTGGCGGGGGCCCCGGCCTGACCCGGCGGGCGGCCGGGAGAGGATCACCGGCGTGCCCGTCACCACCGTCCTGGACCGCCCGGCCCCGGCACCGCTGGAGCTGACCCTGCACCCGGTGCCCGACCCCGGTGCACCCGTGCTGCTGGTCGTGCCCGCAATGGGGATGCGGGCGTCGTTCTACACCCCGCTGCTGAGGGCGCTGACCGACGCCGGCGTCGCCGCCGCGGTCACCGAGCTGCGCGGGCACCAGGCCCGGCCCGCTCCCCCGCCCGGGCGCCGCCACGACTTCGGCTACGACGACCTCGTCGGCGACCTCGCCGCCGCCGTCGAGGCGGTGCACTCCGAGCGGCCCGGCGCGCCGGTGTTCGTCGTCGGGCACAGCCTCGGCGGGCACCTCGCCACCGCGTACGCCGCGCGGCATCCCGACCGCGTCGACGGTGTCGCCCTCGTCGGGTCGGGCAGCGTCGACTGGCGGGTCTGGGGGCCCGCGCACCTGCTGCGGACCCAGGCCGTCGTGGCCGCGGCGATGCTGATCGGGCACTTCCCGGGCGATCGGGTCGGCTTCGCCGGGCGGGAGGCCCGCGGGCAGATGCGCGACTGGGGCCGGTGGGCCCGCACCGGGCGGCTCGCGTTCGGCACGCCGCGGGTCGACCACACCCCGTCGATCGCCGCGGTGCACCTGCCGGTCCTCGGGATCGGGTTCGAGCGCGACGGGCTCGCCCCGCCCGCCTCGGTCGACGCGCTGCTGGACATGTTCGGCGCGGCCACGGTGACCCGTCACCGGCTCGACGTTCCCGCGGCACGCCCGCACTTCGGGTGGGCCCGCGAGCCGGGCGCACTCGACGTCGTCGTGCCGGTGCTGACCGGCTGGGCCCGCGACACCGCCGGGGCGTGAACCCGGCGGCGTCGGCGTGCGGGCGCTGGGGCTCAGACCCCGGTGTTCACCGACTCGTGCCACGGGATGACCAGACGTTTCGCGGTGGTCACCATCAGATAGAGCAGTGACCCCAGCACCGCGAGCAGCACGATCACCGCGAACAGGCGTGGCGCGTCGAGGGCGTTGAGGCTCGACACCACCAGGTAGCCGAGCCCGGCGCTGCCGCCGAGGTACTCCCCGACGATCGCGCCGATCACCGAGAACACGATCGCGACCTCGGCGCCGGCGAACACGTACGGCAGGGTCGCGGGCAGCTCCAGGTTCCGGAACGTCGCCCAGCGCGAGGCGCCCAGCCCGGTCATGACGTCGCGGTGCCCACGCTCGACCGAGCGCACCCCGAGCATCACGTTGAGCATGATCGGGAAGAACGCGAGCAGCCCGGCCATGATGATCTTCGAGGTGGGGCCGAAGCCGAACCAGATCACGAAGATCGGCACGAACGCCACCTTGGGCACCACCTGCAGCGCGACCAGGGCGGGCTGCACCGCGCGGCGCAGCCACTCGATCCGCCCGAGCAGTGCGCCGACGCAGACACCGGCGACGAGCGCGGCGCCGAACCCGACGAGGACCTCCAGCAGCGTCACGCCGATGTGGCCCCAGATCGCCGGGTCGGCCAGCAGCTCCCCCAGCGCGCCGACGACGGCGGCCGGCGCGGGCAGGATGAACTCCGAGACCCCGACCACCGAGACGGTGAACTGCCAGGCCCCCACGAGCAGCAGCAGGAGCACCGGCCCGGAGATCCACGGCAGGCGCCGCAGCCAGGGCGACTCCTTCTCGGGGCCACCTGGGTCGGTCACGGGGGTGGCGGGATCGGTCGCCGGAGCGGGCCGTTCGGTCGTGGTCATCGGTTCAGTCCTCCCGGTCCAGCTCGGTGCGCAGCCCGGCGACCAACGCGCCGAACTCCGGTGTCGTCTCGGTCGCGGCGGACCGCGGCCGGGGCAGGTCGATCGTGGTGATCGACCGGATGCGTCCCGGGCGCGGGGTCAGCAGCACGACCCGGTCGGCCAGGAACACCGCCTCGGGGATCGAGTGGGTCACGAACACGACGGTGGCGCCGGAGACCGCGTGGATCTGCTGCAGCTCCAGGTTCATCCGGTCGCGGGTCAGGGCGTCCAGCGCGCCGAACGGCTCGTCCATCAGCAGCACCGACGGGTCGCAGGCCAGGGCGCGGGCGATCGCGGCCCGCTGGCGCATACCGCCGGACAGCTCCCGCGGGTAGGACTCCTCGAACCCGCCGAGCCCGACGGTGGCGCACAGCTCGCCGGCCCGGGCGCGACGCTCGGCACGCGGCACCCCCCGCAGCTTGAGCGGCAGCGCGACGTTGTCGGTGATCGTGAACCACGGGAACAGGTTCGCCTCCTGGAACACCAGACCGAACTCGGCGAAGACCGCGTCGTCACGACGGCCGGCGGCCCACGCGGGCCGTCCGCCCGCCTCGACCAGCCCCGCGGACGGGGCGAGCAGGCCGGACAGGATCCGCAGCAACGTCGTCTTGCCGCAGCCCGAGCGCCCGACCAGCGAGACGAACTCGCCGCGGGCGACGTCCAGGTCGATCCCGGACAGTGCGCGCACCTCCCCCCGCCGGGTCGGGTACACCTTGTCCACACCGGACACCCGCAGGCCGACCGCGCCCCCGGTCGGGGCCGCGTGCGCCCCGGAACGGGTCGCCGTCGCCTGGGTCGCTGTCTCCTGGGTCATGCTCGTCTCCTGCTCCGCTGCCGGGGACCGTCGTGTCGTCGGGGTGCTCATCGGGTGCCCTCCGTGCCGTTGAGGCCGGCGTCGAGCCACTGCGCCGGGTCCAGGCCGGCGGGGACCTGACCGACCGAGGACACCTCGTCGTAGGTGGCCTGCCAGCGCTGCGGGGCGATGCCGGTCGGGCCCTGGCCCGCCGCGTAACCGTCGACATAGGACGCGAGGGCGGCGCGGGCGACCTCGGGCCGGTCCAGCGCCGAGACCTGGTACTTCGAGCCGATGAGCTGCATGGTCTCGGCGAAGCCGCCTCCCTCGTCGGCCGTGATGAACGCGGTGGCGTCGGCGATCGCCGCGAGGTAGCGGCGCAGTTTGTCCTGCTCCTGCGGATCGGTGGCGGTGGCCTTCGAGGTGGCGTAGATCTGCGACCCGGCGGAGATGGCGTCGTTGGGGTCGTAGACGACGGCCTCGGGCCGGGTCGCCTGCAGCAGCATCGCGGTGTCGAGCGAGACGATGAACGCGTCGACGCGGCCGGTGTTCACCAGGTCGAACACGCCGGGGCTGAGCCCGACGACCTGGCGGCGCAGCTCGGCGGGGGCGATCCCGGCCGACCCGGCGACGAGGTCGAGGGTGATCGAGCTGGTGCCGCCCTCCGACGGCGTCCCGACCAGCTTGCCGCGCAGCTGCGCGGCGTCGGTCACCGGCGCCCGCTGCGAGGAGACCAGACGCAGCGGCCCGTTGTGCACCACGCCGCCGATCGCGACCAGCGGTGCACCGCGCTCGCCCGCGGCGACCATCGTCTCGATGTCGCCGATCCGGGAGATCTCCGCGGACCCGGCGAGCAGGGTCTGGATAGCCGGCGCCGAGCCCTGGGTGGCCTCGAAGGTCACGTCGAGACCGTGGGCGGCGAAGTAGCCCTTGGTGTCGGCGATCATCTCGGCGGCGTAGCCGAGCGACTCCATCGGCAGGATGTTGAGGAAGGTGATCCGGTCGCGGCCGTCCTCACCGCCGCCCGCGCCGCATCCGGCGAGTGCGAGGCAGGCGGCGAGCAGGACCGCGGCGAGCCGGGTCGTCGTGCGGGTCATCGGGGGACCTCCGGTGCGGGCTGGGTCGACGCGAGGGACGGCGCGGGTGGGGCGACGGTGTCCGTGCTGCGGTACCACGCGGTGGCGTTGCCGTGGCGGATCGCGGCCCGGGCGGCGGGGTCGAGGGCGGCGAGGAGACGGGCCACCCCGTCGCCGTGGCGGTGCGGGTGGTCACCGGCGTAGAGCAGGAGCCCGGCGGCGCCCAGGACGTCCAGGGCGTCGTGCAGCTCGCCGGGATCGCGCGGCAGGTGGACCGGTGCGGTGGTGAACCGGACCTGCTCGCGGATGTACTCCGACGGCATCCGGTCCACCCACGGCACCTCGCGGCGGATGCCGCGCCACTCCTTGTCCAGGCGCCACAGCAGCGGCGGCAGCCAGGACGAGCCGCACTCGGCGACGGTCACCCGCAGCCCCGGCAGCGCACCGAGGGCGCCCTCGGCGACCAGTGACACCAGCTGGGACTGGGCGACCTGCCCGTGGGACAGGTAGTCCTGCAGGTAGGTGTGGGTGAACCCGGTCGTGGTCGGGGCGCTGCCGACCCGGCCCCAGGCGTGCAGGGTGACGACCAGCCCGGCCGCGGCGGCCGCGGCGAGGACCGGCCGGAACACCGGGTGCCCCCAGCGCAGGTCGTGCCCGCGCACCGGGAGCAGCACCTGTACGAAGCGCGGGTCGGCCGCCCAGTGCTCGATCTCGGCGACGGCCGCGGCCGGGTCGCCGAGCGGCACCGCGACCGAGCCGCGGGCGCGGGGCTCGTGGTCGAGGAACTGCTGCGCGGTCCAGGTGTTCACCGCCCGGCACAGGGCGGCCTCGAAGGCGTGGTTGCGGCTGACGTCGAACGCGGTGGTGCAGGTCAGGACCGCCGTACCGACCCGGCCGCTCCCGGGTGCGGGAGCGTCGAGAACCGCGGCCCGCAGGGCCGCGACGTCGTGCGGGGCGGGCCCGTCGACCATCGCGGGCGGGTAGGCGCCACCCTGGACGGGGTCGGCGCGCAGTGCGGCGCCCGCCGCGTAGTCGCGCCAGTACGGGCTCAGCAGTCCCGCGAGGTCGGCGAACGACGCCGGCGCGACGTGGGTGTCGGCGTCGACGAACTCCTCGGGCGGATCGGCGCTCATGCCTCGCTCCCGGGCAGGGTCAGGCCGTAGAGGCGGGCGGCGTTGGCGGCCGCCATCGGCCGGCGCAGCGCCGCGGGCAGCACCCGTAGCGCCGTGATCGGGTCGTCGAAGTCCCAGTGCGGGTAGTCGGAGGAGAACAGGATCCGGTCGGTCATCCCGGTCTGCTCCCAGGTCGTCGCCAGGTGTGCGGGCACCGGCGGCTCGTCGATCGGCTGGGTGGTGAACCACACCCGCTCGCGCACGATCTCCGACGGCGGGCGGGTCAGCCACGGGACGTCGTCGCGGCACAGCTCCCAGGCGTCGTCGAGCCCCCAGAGCAGCGACGGCAGCCAGGACACCCCGCCCTCGACGAGCACGAACTGCAGGTCCGGCACCGCCTCGAGGACGCCGCCGGCGACCAGCCCGGTCAGCGCGACGGCGACGGCGTTGCCGTACCACGCGTGCTGCTCCAGGTAGAACGACGGCCAGCCGTCCCCGCGGTGGCCCTCGGTGCCGCCGAGGTGGATCGCCACCGGCAGCCCGTGCGCGGCGGCCGCGGCGTAGATCGGCCGGTACTTGGCGTCCGACCACGGCAGGAACGTGCCGCTGGGGAACAGGACCTGCACGAACCGCGGGTCCGCGGCGCGGCGCTCGATCTCGGCGACGGCCTCCGCCGGCGACTCGTGCGGGATGCAGATGCTGGCCCGCAGCCGCGGCTCGGGGTCGAGCCAGTCGGTGACCAGCACGTCGTTGTACGCGCGGCACAGCGCAGCCGCGAACGCGGGCTCCTCGGCGCCCGCGGTGTGGCCCTGCATCGGGATGAGCACCCCGGCGACGACGTCGTAGGGGTCGAGCAGCTGGCTGCGCATCAGGTCCAGGTCACTGCCCGGGGGCCGGACGGCGCTGCCGGGCGGGCCGGCCTCGGGATGGGAGTCGCGGCGCATGCCGCCGTGCCGGACCCGGGGGTAGACCGCGGGCGGCGGCGCGCCGCGCAGCCCGAAGCGCCGGAACCGGCGCCGCCAGGGCTCGGGCAGCGCGGCCGCGAGCCGGTCGGCGGTGACGACCGGGTGGATGTCGGCGTCGACGATCGGGGTCCGGGCGCGACGCCGGGCGGGGGCCCGGCCGGTGACGGGTGCGGTGCTGGTCATGACGCCTCCTCGGTGGTGGGACGGCGGCCGGTGTCGACGACCACCCAGCGGTCCTCGACGGTCACCTCGAAGGTCTCGGCGGTGTACGGACCGGGTGTCATGCCCGGCGGGCCCGGCTCGACCGACGCCGGGAGGCTGCGGGCGGGCGCGTCGCCGGGCTGGTAGGAGCGGCCGGTGCGCACGTCGTACTCCCAGCCGTGCCAGGGGCAGGCGACGAGCACGTGGCCCTCGTCGAGCCGCACGTCCGAGGGGCCGGTCGCCACCGGTGCCCCGGCGACGGAGCCGCGGCACAGCGGGCCGCCCTGGTGCGGGCAGTGGTCGGCGAGGGCGTAGTAGTCGTCGCCGACCCGGAAGACGCCGATCGAGCGGGTGCCGACCCGCACCACGCGGTGCTCGCCGGGGGCGAGCTCGTCGGCGGGCAGCACGGCGAGCCTCACGTCCCCTCCCCCGCCCTGGCCAGCAGCTCGACCGTGCCCGCGGTGGCGTCGAGCCGGATGCGGTCGCCGGTGCGCAGGACCTGCACCGGGTCGGCGTCGAGGTCGGCCAGGGCCGGGACCCGGGTGACGACGGCGCCGAGCGCGGCCTTCGTCGTGGTGACCGTGAAGACCATCCCGAGCGGGGCGGTGCCGAGGAGCCGGGTGCTCTGGAAGAAGGCCGACCAGCCCGAGGACCCCTTGGCGCCGGGGAACACGAGGATCTTCCCGGTGAAGCAGACGCCCTGCAGGGCGTGCCGGGCCTCGACGATCGTGCCGGTCGCCGGGTCGATGCCGCCCCAGCCGGAGATGGTCTCTGGGGATACCAGCGCCTCGCCGGTGACCACGCCGGGCACCACGGTCCGTCCGCGCAGGACGGTCCCGACCGTCGCGGTCATCGCAGCTCACCCGACCAGCGGCCGGTGGTCGCGGCCTGCACGCAGTCCTCGGTGGTGCCGAACCACGCCTCGATCCCGAGGATCGCGGGCAGGTAGTGGGCCTGCTTGGCGGAGTCGGTGGCGAACACCCGGGTCCCGGGCGGGGCCAGGCGGGACATCGCCGGGCAGGAGTCGGTGAGGACCTTCGCGCCGGCGGCCTCGATGGTGGCGGTGTAGCCGCTGCGCTCGGCCACCGCGGCCAGCGCCCGCGGCGCCATGATCCACAACGAGGTGCCGTCGTGCAGCCTGCGGCCGTCGAGGAGCCGGGCGACGTCGCGGATCTGGTCGAGCGAGGCGTGCGGGCAGCCGAGCAGGACGAAGTCGACGCACGCGCTGGTGCCCTGGTCGTTGAGCCGGGCGTAGGTGGCGGCCCGCTCGGCGGCGCCGTAGACGACCGCGTCGGCCGGGACGTTGCCGCTGAACGCGGCCTCGACGGTCGGTGCCTCGGGGGTGACGCCGGGGACGTGGTACATCTCGACCCCGCCGGAGGACGCGGCCGCGGCGCCGAAGTGCTTCAGGTCGGTGAGGTCGGGCAGCGCGAGGTCCCCGGTGACGACGGGGCGGGCCTCCTGCACGACGTCGCCGGTGAAGTAGCCGAGCAGGCCCCAGTCGAGGAACCCGCCGACCGGGGTGTCGACCCGGACCAGGTGGGTGCCGCGCCGGTGTTCGTCGTGGTGGTTGCCCCAGCACGGGATGCGCCCGGTGAGGCTGGCCGCGCCGGTCGACGCGGTGCCCTCGCAGTTCGTGCGGGCGCCGAGCACCGAGTTGGCGTAGACCACCGCGGAGGACTCCATCCAGGCGCAGTGCTCGCCGCGGACCGGGAGGTTCCCGACCTGGTACGGCGTGCAGGTGGCGAGGATGGAGACGCCGCGACGCCCGTAGAAGGTCTCGGCGTCGGCCTGCAGCTCCACGAACTGCGCCGGGTAGGGCGCGACGGCGGCCGCGTCGGCGCCGAAGCCCTGCTGGAGCTGGCAGGTGGGCACCGCCATCGGCGGGATCTCGTGGGTGGTGTCGCTGTCGAGGTTGATCACCGAGAACGCGCGGTCCCAGCCGCCCTCGGCCACCAGGCGGGCCTTGAGCGGGGAGGGCTGGGTTGCGGTCCCGGCCACGTTGCGGACCGAGCAGAGCCGCTCGGCGTCCAGTGCCTCGGCGTAGCGGGTGAGCAGGTCCATCGCGGCGGCGACGGCGGGCCCCTCGGCCCCGTCGAGCATCCTGCGGTCGTCGTCGGTGAGTATCACGGGGCGCCTCCGGGCATCGTTGCCTGTCTCCTCGTGGTGGTGGCGGTGGGACGGGTCAGTCCTCGACGTTCTCCCGGATCCGGTCGGTCAGGGCGTCGGCGGGCACGTCGTGCAGGCTGCCCTGCGGTCCGGCGAGGTCCAGGGCGTGCGCGGCGGCGTGGCCCATCGCCGCGCACGGCCCCATGACGCGCACACTCGACAGCGCCGCGGCGTCCCCGTCGATGCAACGGCCCGCGGCGACCAGGTTCGACGCGGCGGGCGGCAGCATCGAGCGCAGCGGCACGTAGTGCAGGTGGTCGGCGTCGAAGGTCTCCCAGACGTAGCCGTCGGGGCTGTCGTGCAGCTCGATCGGCCAGGCCGTGCGGGCGACGGCGTCGTCGAAGCGGGTCCCGGCGCGGACCTCGTCGACGGTGAGCTGGTGGACGGCGGCGATCCAGCGGGTCTGGCGGCGGCCGGGCAGCCCGTAGGAGCGCACCGTGGCCTTGCCGAACACCTCGGGGAACTCCGCGCGCAGGAACTCGACGACCCGGTCGGCCTGGGCCTTGCCCTCCAGCTGGGCCTCGGCGGCGGCGATCGGGTCCAGCGGCGCCTCGATGTGGGTCATGTTGAGCACCGCGGTGTCGCGGCCGGGGAAGTAGAAGGCGAGGCCGTCGCGACGGAGCAGGCCGTACTGGTCGGCCTTGGCCGCGACCCGGGCGGCGAGCTCGCCGGGCTCCGGCGCGGCACTGGTGTCCAGGTGCTCGACGACGAGCTGCTGGCTGCCGTAGATCTCCCGGTCGGGCAGGCGGCACTCCAGGCCCGCGGCCCAGGCGAGCGCGGCGTCGCCGCTGGCGTCGACGAACCCGGCCGCGGTGACGTCGACCGCGCCGTAGCGGGTGGCGAAGCGGGCGCCGAGGACACGGTCGCCGTCACGCTCGACGCCGGTGAGGGTGGCGTTGGTGAGGACCCGGATGCCGTGGGCACGGACGGTGTCCTCGACCCAGCGGCCGAGGCGCACCTCGTCGTAGCCGACGGTGAGGGTGTGGCCGGTACGGCGGAACAGGTCGCCGCCGGCCTCGAGGTCGGGGAACAGGGAGTCGAACAGGCCGTGGGTCAGCTGCCGGAACTCGGGGCCGTTGCCGTAGACCCCGCAGAACAGCCCGATCAGCGAGTTGACCATCTGCCCGCCGAGGACGGGGGCGGCGTCGACGAGGACGACGTCGCGGCCGAGGCGGGCGGACTCGACGGCGGCGGAGAGCCCGGCGATGCCGGAGCCGACGATGCAGACGTCGGCGGTCACCGCGTGCTCGGCCGGGTCGCCGGCGCGCAGTGGGGCGTCCCGGATCACGGCGTGGACCGGCAGGGGCGTCAGCGGGTGAGGCATGGCTCACACACTAGGAACGGCGCGCGCCGCCCCGGAAATAGAACGTTCGCCTGCCGGACCATCGACCGGACGAATAGTCGCAGCTCTACAGGGTGGCCGACAGCTCGACGATGAGTTCACGGAGCCACCGGTGGGCCGGGTCCGGGTCGAGGTCGGTGTGCCACCAGAGGCGCTCGCGGATCGGTCCGGGATCGCCCGGGCAGGGCAGCACGACCAGCCCGAGGCGGTCGGCGACCTGGCGGGCGAGCCGCTCCTGCAGCAGCGCGACGCGGTCGGTCCCGGCGACCAGGTAGGGCACCGACAGGTAGCTCTCCACCCGCACCTTGATGTCGGGTTCGACGCCGAGCCGGGCGAGCTGGCGGGTCATCGGGGCGGCCGCCGACATGCCGCGGTCCGGGGCGAACGGCACCACCCAGGGCATCGCGGCGAGCTCGTCGAGGTCCAGGGTCGGGTCCGGCCCGGCGGCCACCGGGTTGTCGGCGTCGACGACGCAGACCCAGCGGTCGTCGAACAGGGCGGTGGAGCGCAGCTCGGGCCGTTCGAAGCGGGCGGCGGGCGGGGCGATGAGGCCGTCGATGAGCCGGATCGTCTCGCCGATGTCGGCGGAGAACGACTCGCGGACCAGCCGCAGCCGCAGCTCGATGCCGGGGGCGCGCCGGGCCGCCGCCGCGGACAGCGTGGGCCCGAGCACGGCGACGGTGTAGTCGGCGACGAGCAGGGTGAACCCGCGCCGGGCGCTCGACGGGTCGAAGCCGTGGCCGGTGCCGAACAGCCGCTCGGCGGCCGAGCAGACGCCCTCGACCTGCTCGACGAGCTGGGCGGCGAGCGGGGTGAGGACGTAGCCGCCGGGGTGGCGGGACAGCAGGTCGTCGTCGAAGTGGCGGCGCAGCCGGGACAGGGCCGCACTGGCGGCGGGCTGGGAGATGCCGATGCGGGCGGCGGCGCGCGTGACATTGCGTTCGCGCAGCAGCTCGCGCAGGGAGACGAGCAGGTTGAGGTCGAGGTTGGCCAGCCGGACCGTCGGCGGGGTCGTCACGGCGCCGCAGGCTAGCCGCTCACCCCGTCCGGAGTACCCATCCGGTCACCGTGCCGTCCGCCCTGCCGCTCACCCCGGCGGAACGCGCTCGGGGTGACGCCGCGGACCCGGGTGAAGGCCGCGCTGAAGCCGAACGGGTCGGCGTACCCGACCCGGCGCGCGATCCCGGCCAGCGTCGCGCCGGGCTCGGCGAGGAGCAGGTCCGCCGCCAGGGTCATCCGCCAGCCGGTGAGGTAGGTCAGCGGCGGCTCGCCCACCCGGTCGCTGAACCGCTTGGCCAGCGTCGCCCGGGACACACCGGTGGCGGCGGCGAGCCCGGCGACGGTCCAGGCCGCCGCGGGGTCGGCGTGCAGCAGCCGCAGCGCCCGCCCGACCACCGGGTCGTGCTGGGCCGTCCACCACCGCGGTCGGCCTTCGTCGGGCCGGTCGAACCACTCGCGGAGGGTGCAGACCAGCAGCCAGTCCAGGAGCCGGTCGAGCACCACCTGCCGGCCGGGGGCGTCGACGGCGACCTCGGCGGCGACATGGTCGAGCACCGTGTCCCCGCTGCCCCCGGCACCGACCCGCAGCACCGGAGGGAGCGCGTCGAGCAGCCGGGCGCCGACCTCGCCCCCGGCCGGAGAGGCCCCGGTGATCAGGGTGCTCGCGTTGCTGCCCGGCGCCGGCGCCGGGTCGTGCCAGCCGAGCCGGTGGCGGGTGCCGCCCTGCTCGGGCGTCGCGCAGTCCACGCCGCAGACGATCGGCTCGGCCGGGGTGCCGACCTCGTCGACCACGTGGAAACCGGCCGGGCCGCGCACGACGGCGGTCTCCCCCGCGGCCAGCCGCACCGGGTCGGCACCGGGGACGAGGATCCACCCCGCGCCGGTGAGCATCGCGCACAGGGTCAGCGGTGCGCCGTCGACGAAGTGCAGCGACCAGGGCGGGGTCAGGGTGGTGCTGCCGAACAGCGAGCCGTACGACCGCAGCCCGCGGACGAGGTCACCGAAGGGGTCCACCGCACCGAGATTAGACGAACGGACAGGAGTTCCGGCGTCTCACCCATGTCGTCGTCCGCGGTGGGGTGGTGTCGTGGACCCATGCCCAGCACCGACAGCCGCACCGCACTCACCGACGACGACCGCGTCTTCCTCGCCCGCCCGCTGCACGGTTTCCTGAGCGTCGCGGGCGGCCCGGTGCCGCCGCAACCCCGCCCGGTCTGGTTCGAGGCGACCGACGACGGCACCGTGCAGCTGTTCACCGGACCGGAGTCGCTGCACATCCGCCGCAGGCGTGCGGACCCGCGGGCCTCGCTCGTCGTCGCCGCGCCGGTCGGGGAACGCGAGCGCTGGATCGCGGTCGACGGCTCCACGACCGTCGAGACCGACGGGGCACACGCGCTGGCGCAGCGGCTGGCGCAGCGCTACTGGGACCTCGACGACCCCGCGCGCGCCGCGGACCTCGCGGCGATCCTCGCCGAGGACCAGGTGCGGCTGGTGGTCCACCCCGAGCGGGTGCGCCGGCTGAGGTTCTGACCCCGGTCCGGCCCGGGCGCCCGGATCAGGGGGTGCGACGGCCCGACCACCCGGGCTCGACAGCCGCCCAGTCCTCCTCCCAGGCACGGGCGAACGCGCGCCCGTTCCAGGCGAAGACCAGCCGCCCGGCGACCCACACCACGGCGGCCCACATCACGGCGGTGATGAACCCGGCCGCGACGGCGACCGTGACGGCGTCGGCGGGGGTCGCCGGCGGCGGCGCCAGCCGGCCGTCGGTGCCGACCCAGGCCGGCACCCGGTCGCCGACGTCGTAGAGGCCGGGCAGCGTGCTGCCGCCGGAGTGCGGCTGCCCGTCGGGGCCGGTCCAGCTCAGCGTGAGCGACTGCTGGCCGGTCTGCAGGTCACCCACCGCGCTCGCCCGCGCGGTGACCGTCGCGGCGACCGGCACGCGCTGGCGGGCCTCGACCGCGCCCCGTTCCAGGACCGACCCGTGGGCCGCGGCACCGGCGAGCCACGCCACGACCAGCCCGCAGGCGGCCAGCAGCCCGAGCAGCACGGCGAGCAGGTCCTCGCGACGGGACGCCCGACGACGGAGCCGGTCAGCGGGTCCCGGCTCGGAGCCCGGCCGGTCGGCTGCGCGCATCGTTCCTCCTGGGGTCGGTCACGACGGGTCCTCCCCACCACCGCGGGTGAGGAGGCGATCACCGAGGACTACCCCCGTTATCGCCCCGTGACATCCCTGCGGGACGGAGATCACGCCCTCGGACGCCGTGCGGTCCCCTCCCGTACCCGGGCGGTCGGCCGCGCAGCGATCCGCCGCCGGGCCACCCCTCCACCCGTTCGCCGTGCACCGCAGCCCACTCGCCGCCACGGGGCTCGCCCGGGCAACCGCGGCACCCGGACGGGCGTCTGCCCCGATGTCACCCGGGTGGGTGATCTGTGACGTGGAGGTGGGCATGTCCCGGACCGAGCGGCTCCGTCGCCGTCGTGGCGTTCTGGTGACCGGGCTCGTGCTCGTGGCCGCGGTGGGGCTGGGTGGCACCGCGATCGCCACCGCCGACCCGGAGCAGAGCCGGGTCGCGAAGCAGGCGCACGCCGAGCCCGCCGCCCCCGGGACCCCGTGCGCGGCGTCGGTGCGGGCGTGCGTGGACCTCGAGACGCGGCAGGCGTGGCTGGTCCGCGACGGGAAGGTCACCGGCGGACCGTTCCGGGTCACCACCGGGGGCGAGGGGAAGGCCACCCCCGTCGGGCACTCGTTCCGGGTGTACCGCAAGGAGGCCGACCACCGCAGCGGCGAGTTCCCCGGCCCGGACGGCCGCCCGGCGCGGATGCCGTGGTCGGTGTTCTTCGCCGACGGTGGGATCGCCTTCCACGGCGGCGACCTCAGCCGCGAGTCGGCGGGGTGCGTCAAGCTCGGCGCCCGCGACGCGAAGCGGTTCTTCGACACCCTGCAGGTCGGGGACAAGGTGCAGGTCGTGAACGGGTCGGTGGAGCGCAGGCACCGCGCGGAGGCCCACGGCCGCGTCTGAGCTGCACCGACCCGGTCCGCGGGTCAGCCCGGGAGGACGATCCTGGTGCCCTCGGGCGCCCGGTAGGCGTCGACGACCCGGTTCAGCTCGGTCTGGTAGTAGAGGGTCTGCAGGCCGAACACGAAGCACAGCAGCAGCCCGACGACCGGGCTGCAGGTGACGGGCAGGCCCGCGGAGCGCTGGCTGTCGGCGATCCGCTGCCCCGTGTTGTAGAACGACACGAGCGGCGCCACGACCGTCCAGCCCAGGAACAGCAGCACCAGCAGCGGCCCGGCGACGGGCACCTGACGGCGCGGGTCGAACTCCGCCATCTCGCGGTGGATCCTGTAGTACCAGACGAGCCCGTAGATGCCGAGGGTGATCAGCGGCAGGCCGAGCCACACCGCGACCGGGTTGCGGCGCTTCATCGCCAGCCCGACCGGGGCATGCGGCGGCGCCGCGAGCTCGCCGGGGCGCCACGGGTCCAGCCCCGTGCCAGGGCCGCTGTACGGAACGGGGGCCGGGTACGGCTGCGGTCCTGGAGCAACGCGGCCGGTCGGGGCGCCGTACCCGACGTCACCGGAGGGCGGGGGTCCGACCGGCTGCGGGCCGGCGGGATGGAGCCGGCGCGGGTCCGACGGGTGCTGCGGGTAGGTCATCGGCGGGGTCCGATCTGCGCGGAGGAGCGACGCGGGCGACCCCGCGTCCGTCCACCGCGACCTCGCCGTCCGTGGCACCGCCGTTAGCCCCGTCCGGCGCAGACACCGACGGCCCGGTGACGACCCGGAGATCGTCCGGGAGGTCACCGGGCCGCCCGGTGGTCGTCCTGACCCGCTCGTGAGCGGTGTCGCTACAGGTCAGCTCGTGCTGGCCGCCCGCCGCGGCAGCACCCAGTTCGGGCGCGGGAAGTGGCAGGTGTAGCCGTAGGGGAACTTCTGCAGGTAGTCCTGGTGCTCCGGCTCGGCCTCCCAGAAGTCACCGGCCGGCTCCACGTCGGTGCTCGCGCGGCCCGGCCAGAGCCCGGACGCGTCGACGTCGGCGATGGTGTCCAGGGCGACCGCCTTCTGCTCCTCGCTCGTGTAGAAGATCGCGGAGCGGTAGCTGCGGCCGATGTCGTTGCCCTGCCGGTCCTTCGTCGACGGGTCGTGGATCTGGAAGAAGAACTCCAGGATCTCGCGGTAGGAGATCCGCTCCGGGTCGAAGACGATCTCGACGGCCTCGGCGTGGTCGCCGTGGCGCCGGTAGGTCGCGTTCGGGGTGTTCGGGTCGCCGGAGTAGCCGACCCGGGTGGACACGACGCCCGGGCGCTCGCGGAGCAGCTCCTGGACACCCCAGAAGCACCCACCGGCGAGGATCGCGGTCTCGGTCATCAGGCTTGAACCTCCCTGTGTCGGGTCTCGACGGCTACAACGGTGCGGGCACCGCCGATGTTCCGTCGCGCACGACGGGTCTCCCGCTCTCGCGCCGGCCCCGCCGATGACCGATGCTCACACACATGGGAGCGGGCACGGGTGAACTGACCACCGAGGAACAGGCCGTCGTGGAGACGGTGCGCGACTTCGTCGACCGGGACGTCCGCCCGGTGGTGCGGGAACTGGAGCACGCGAACACCTATCCCGAGAAGCTCATCGAGCAGATGAAGCAGCTCGGGATCTTCGGGCTCGCCGTCCCCGAGCCGTGGGGCGAGGCCCCGGTGTCGATGCCCTGCTACGCCCTGGTCACCGCCGAGCTGGCCCGTGGCTGGATGAGCCTGGCCGGCGCGATGGGCGGGCACACCGTCGTCGCGAAACTGCTGGTCGCCTTCGGCACCCGCGAGCAGCAGGACCGCTACCTGCCGCGGATGGCGACCGGTGAGCTGCGCGCGACGATGGCCCTGACCGAGCCCGGCGGCGGCTCGGACCTGCAGGCGATGACGACCCACGCCCGTCGCACCGACGACGGCTGGGTGGTGAACGGGGCCAAGACGTGGATCACCAACTCGCGGCGCTCGGGGCTGATCGCGCTGCTGTGCAAGACCGACCCGGCGGCCGAGCCGCGCCACCGCGGCATCTCGGTGCTGCTCGTCGAGCACGGACCGGGCCTGACCGTGTCCAAGGACCTGCCCAAGCTCGGCTACAAGGGCGTCGAGTCCTGCGAGCTGGTGTTCACCGACATGGCCGTCCCCGCCGACGCGGTGCTCGGCGGCGAGCCCGGACACGGCTTCGCCCAGATGATGAAGGGCCTGGAGACCGGCCGGATCCAGGTCGCCGCGCGCGCACTCGGCGTCGCCGACGCCGCCCTCGCCGACTCCCTGGCCTACGCCCAGGAACGCGAGTCGTTCGGCAAGCCGATCTGGCAGCACCAGTCGGTCGGCAACCACCTCGCCGACATGGCCACGAAGATCACCGCCGCACGGAGCCTGATCCTGCACGCCGCCCGGAGGTACGAGTCCGGACAACGGTGCGACATGGAGGCGGGCATGGCGAAGCTGTTCGCCTCCGAGACCGCGATGGAGGTCGCCCTCGACGCGGTGCGTATCCACGGCGGCTACGGCTACTCGACCGAGTTCGACGTCGAGCGGTACTTCCGCGACGCCCCACTGATGATCGTCGGGGAGGGCACCAACGAGATCCAGCGCAACGTGATCGCCGCCCAGCTCGTCAAGCGCGGGGGCCTGGAACGCTGGTGAGCCCTCAGCCCACGCACAGTCGGCACACATCGGGGCCTGCCATGATCGCCACGCACGGGACCGACGGCGGGGAGGGGACGGCGTGGCGGCCGGGATCGTGGAGGCGGCGGCCGACGCGGGGCTGAGTGCTGCGCAGGTCGCCGCGGCGCGCCGGGCGGGCCGGGCGAACGCGCCGGTCACCGCGGGGACGCGCGGCTACGGGCGGATCCTGCGTACCAACGTCTTCTCCTCCTACAACACGATCCTGTTCGCGATCGGCCTGGTCCTGCTGGTGCTGGGCCGCTACGGCGACGCCCTGACCAGCGTCGGGCTCGGCCTGGTCAACGCCGTCGTCGGGGCGGTGCAGGAGATGCGGGCCAAGCGGAAGCTGGACCGGCTGCAGCTGCTCGACGCCGCGGAGGTCACCGTCGTGCGGGACGGTTCCGAGCAGCGGGTGCCGGCCGCCGACGTCGTCGCCGGGGACGTGCTGGTGGTGCGGGCGGGCGAGCAGGTCGTCGTCGACGGGCCGGTGCTGACCGGGCGGGCCGAGGCCGACGAGTCGCTGCTCACCGGCGAGTCCGACCCGGTCGTCAAGACCCTCGGCGACCTGCTGCGCTCGGGCAGCCACTGCGTCGCGGGCACCGCCCGCCAGCGCGCGGCCGCCGTCGGCGCCGACAGCTACGCCGGCCGGCTGACGCTGCAGGCCCGCGCGGACACCACCGAGGCGACACCGCTGCAGCGGCGCATCGACTTCGTCGTCCGGCTGACCATGGTGCTGGTCGTGCTGATGAGCGGCGCGATCCTGGCCCAGGCGTTCCTGGAGGGGTTCTCGCTGCTGCGGGTCGTGCAGATCACCGCGGTGCTGTCCGGGCTGGTCCCCTACGGCCTGTTCTTCCTGATCGCCGTCGCCTACACCCGCGGCGCGGCCCGGCTGGCCGGGCGCGGCGCGCTGGTGCAGCAGGTCAACGCGGTGGAGGCGGTCACCCACGTCGACGTCGTCTGCACCGACAAGACCGGCACCCTGACCACCGGCGCGCTGCGCCTGGACGGGCTCGACCCGCTCGACGGGACCGACCCGGGGCCGGTGCTCGCGCGGTTCGCGGCGACGGTGGCCGACCCGAACCTCACCTCCGCCGCGCTCGCCACGGCGCTGCCCGGCACGCCGTGGGAGCTGCGCGACGAGGTCGCGTTCACCTCGTCGCTGCGCTGGTCCGGGCAGGTCACCACCGGCGGGGAGGCGTTCGTGCTCGGCGCCCCGGACGCGCTCGCACCGCACCTGGACGACCCGGACGCCATCGCCGACCGGGTGGAGGCGCGCACCGCAGCCGGGCTGCGGGT
>NZ_JAMXSG010000080.1:0-20806 GCF_024124365.1 Pseudonocardia sp. McavD-2-B | reverse complement strand
CCCGCGCCGGCACCGGCGGCCGCGGCGAGCATCCGCGCGACGACCGCCCGCCAGCGCCGCGCCTCCGGCTCGGTGGTGCCCACGGGCACCGGCAGCGCGCCCGCCCAGCGCACGGCGCCCCCGTACAGACCGGCCTGGTCGACGGTCTGGCTGGCGCCGGTGCCGACCAGCTCCGGCGGCCGGTCCGCGGTCAGGACCAGCAGCGGGACCCCCGAGTGCGACGCCTCCAGCACCGCGGGGTGCAGGTTCGCCGCGGCCGTCCCGGACGTGACGACGACCGGGACCGGGCGGCCGGACGCCAGCGACAGGCCGAGCGCGAGGAAGCCCGCGGCACGTTCGTCGATGCGCACGTGCAGCCGGACCGTGCCCCGCTCGTCGGCCCGGGCCAGCGCGAACGCGGGTGGCGCGTTGCGGGAGCCGGGGCACAGGACCGCGTCGGTGACACCGGCCCGCGCCAGCTCGTCGACGAGTACGCGCGCCTGCGCGGTCGAGCCGTTCACCCCATCACCCCTCACGACGACGGTACCGGCGTACTGCCCGCGATCCCCGCCCGGTCGAAGTCCTCCGGCAGGGGCAGCAGGTCCGCCATGTGGCCCAGTCTGCCGCGCAGTCGCAACCGGGTGTGGCCGGGGCACGTCACGGTCGGGGTACCGATGTGGCCGGAACCGGTGAAAACGGCGCACCACGGCCCTACCGTGACGCCACCGCAGATGTCCGTCGACGGGGAGGGACCGTGTCCGACACGCACGCCGGCGCCACCGCGCCGGGATCACCGACGCCACCGGCGTCCGACCAGCCGCACACGCCGATCGCGAAGGTCGTCGCGGGGAGCATGCTGGGCACGACCGTCGAGTGGTACGACTACTTCCTCTACGGCGTCGCCGCCGCCCTGGTGTTCCCGGCGGTGTTCTTCCCCGAGTCCGACGGCGCGACCGGGACCCTGCTCTCGCTCGGCACGTTCGCGGTCGGGTTCATCGCGCGCCCGGTGGGCGGCCTGGTCTTCGGCCACTACGGCGACAAGATCGGCCGCAAGAAGCTGCTGGTCCTGTCGCTGATGATGATGGGCGCCTCGACGTTCGCGATCGGCCTGCTGCCGGCCTACGCCACGATCGGGATCGCCGCGCCGCTGCTGCTCGTCGTGCTGCGGCTGGTCCAGGGCTTCGCGCTGGGCGGTGAGTGGGGCGGCGCGGTCCTCATCGTGTCCGAGCACGGGAAGCCCGAGCACCGTGGGTTCTGGGCGAGCTGGCCGCAGGCCGGTGCCCCGGCCGGGCAGCTGCTGGCCAACGGCCTGCTCGCGATCATGGCGCTGGTGCAGTCCGAGGAGGCGTTCCTGGCCTGGGGCTGGCGGATCCCGTTCCTGCTGTCCGCGGTGCTGGTCCTGATCGGCCTCTACGTCCGCCTCGCCGTCGAGGAGTCGCCGGTCTTCCGGGAGGCGCAGGCCAGGGCCGCCGCGCGGGCCGCGGCCGGCGAGAAGGACACCATGCCGATCCTGGACGTCCTGCGGCTCTACCCGCGCGAGGTCCTCACCGCGATGGGCGCCCGGTTCGCGGAGAACGTCTCGTACTACATCTTCACGATCGTCATCTCGACGTACGTGAAGGAGCAGTTCGGGCTGCCGTCGTCGTTCGTGCTGGGCGCGGTGCTGATCGGTGCCGCGGTGCACCTGGTGACCACCCCGATGTGGGGTGCGGTCTCCGACCGGGTCGGCCGCAAGCCGGTCTACCTGTTCGGCGCCGCCGGCGTCGGCATCTGGGCGTTCGTGTTCTTCTTCCTGGTGGACACGCAGAGCTTCGCCCTCACCGCCGTCGCGGTGACGGTCGGGCTGGTGCTGCACGGCGCGATGTACGGCCCGCAGGCGGCGTTCCTGTCCGAGCTGTTCGGTACCAGGGTGCGCTACTCGGGCATCTCGATCGGCTACCAGCTGGCGTCGGTGTTCGCGGGCGGCCTGGCCCCGCTGATCGCGGCGTCGCTGCTGGTCGCGACGGGTACCGGCTACTCGATCGCGGTGTACATCGCGGTCGCGTCGGTGGTCACGATCATCGCCGTGGCGAGCTACTCGGAGACCCGCACCCGGCGCCTCGACGACGACGGCGCGCCGACCAGGACCTGATCCGGTACGTACCACCCGAACCGCGCCGGCGGTCCGGCGGAACGCCTCCCGGGGGCGTAGAACGGGTGCGACCCGTCGATCACCCCCGGGAGGCCGGACCCGTGCCGCGCACCGACTTCACGATCAGCACCCCCGACGGCGACGCCGCCGCCACCCTGCACACCCCGGACGGCGACGGCCCGTGGCCGGGTGTGCTCCTCTACCCCGACGCCGGCGGTGTCCGGACGGCCATCCACGACATGGCCGCGCACCTGGCGTCGCTCGGCTACGCGGTGCTGCTGCCCGACGTGTACCACCGACACGGCGACTGGTCCCCGTTCGACTTCGCCACCGTGTTCTCCGACCGGCCCGAGCGGGCCCGGCTGATGGGGATGGTGGGCTCGCTGACGCCCGAGTTCGTCGCCGTCGACGCCGAGGCGTGGGTGACCGCACTGCTGGAACGGCCCGAGGTCGGCGGCAGCACGGTCGGCACCACCGGCTACTGCATGGGCGGGGTGATGAGCCTGCGCACCGCCGCGACGCAGCCGGAGCGGGTCGCGGCCGCGGCGTCGTTCCACGGGGGCAACCTCGCCACCGACGACCCGGCCAGCGTGCACCGGCTCGCCGACCGCATCCGGGCCGAGGTGTACGTGGCCGGTGCCACCGACGACGACTCCTTCCCCGACGAGCAGAAGCAGCGCCTCGGCGACGCGCTGTCCGCGGCCGGGGTGTCGGCGACCCTGGAGACCTACCCGGCGGCGCACGGTTTCGCGGTGCCGGACGCCCCCACCCACGACGACGACGCCGAGCAGCGGCACTGGGACGCCCTGCACCGGCTCTTCGGGGCGAACCTGTAGGGGTAGCGTCTGCGCTCGAGATGAGCGCGACCCTTCACGTGACGGGCCTGGCCGCCGGCCACGGCGACCGACCCCTGTTCTCCGGGCTGGACCTCGTCGTCGCGCCCGGCGACGTCATCGGGCTGGTCGGTGCCAACGGCGCCGGCAAGTCCACCCTGCTGACGGTGCTGGCCGGCTCGCGGCCCCCGGACGACGGGTCGCTGACCCTCGCCCCGCCCGACGCGACCGTCGGGCACCTGCCGCAGGAGCCCGACCGGCGTCCCGGGGAGACGGTCGCCGGGTTCCTGGCGCGCCGGACCGGCGTCGCCGACGCGCAGGCGACGATGGACGCCGAGGCGGAGGGGCTCGCGTCGGGCACCCCGGGCGCCGACGACCGCTACGCCGCCGCGCTCGACCGCTGGCTGGCCCTCGGCGGCGCCGACCTCGACGAGCGCTCCGGCGAGGTGCTGCGCGAGGTCGGGCTGGCGGTCGGCCCGGACGCCCCGATGACCGGGCTGTCCGGCGGGCAGGCAGCCCGGGCCAACCTCGCGGCGCTGCTGCTGTCCCGCTACGACCTGCTGCTGCTCGACGAGCCCACCAACGACCTCGACCTCGACGGCCTGGAGCGGCTGGAGCGGTTCGTGGGCGGCCTCGCCCGGCAGGGCACGCCGACGGTGCTGGTCAGCCACGACCGGGAGTTCCTCGCACGCACGGTGAACCGGATCGTCGAGCTGGACCTGGTCCAGCAGCGGATCGACGTCTACGACGGCGGCTACGAGTCCTACCTCGCCGAGCGCGAGGTCGCCCGCCGGCACGCCCGCGAGGACTACGAGGAGTACGCCGACAAGCTGGGTGGCCTCAAGCAGCGCGCCGTCATGCAGCGCAACTGGATGGCCCAGGGCGTGCGCAACGCCCGGCGCAAGACGAAGGACCCGGACAAGAACGTCCGCGCGCAGCGCCAGGAGTCCAGCGAGAAGCAGGCCGCGAAGGCCCGGCAGACCGAGCGGGCGATCGAGCGGCTGGAGGTCGTGGAGGAGCCCCGCAAGGAGTGGGAGCTGCGGATGGAGATCGCCTCCGCACCCCGGTCCGGGTCGGTCGTCGCGCGGGCCGACGCCGCCGCCGTGCGGCGCGGGGACTTCGCGTTCGGCCCGGCCACGGTGCAGGTGGGCTGGGCGGACCGGGTCGTCGTCACCGGCGCGAACGGGGCGGGCAAGTCGACGCTGCTCGGGCTGCTGCTCGGCCGGATCGCCCCGGACTCGGGCTCGGCGGGGCTCGGGTCGGGGGTCCTGGTCGGCGAGATCGACCAGGCCCGCGGCGCCTTCCTCGGGGACGCGACGCTGCTGCGCGCGTTCGGCGAGCAGGTGCCGGACTGGCCCGAGTCCGAGGTGCGGACGCTGCTCGCGAAGTTCTCCCTCGGCGCGGACCAGGTGCTGCGGACGGCGTCGTCGCTCTCGCCGGGCGAGCGGACCCGCGCCGCGCTGGCGCTGCTGCAGGCGCGCGGGGTGAACCTGCTGGTGCTCGACGAGCCGACCAACCACCTCGACCTGCCCGCCATCGAGCAGCTGGAGCAGGCGGTCGAGGACTTCGACGGGACCGTCCTGCTGGTGACCCACGACCGGCGGATGCTCGACACGGTGCGCGCCACCCGCCGCTGGGACGTCCGCGACGGGACCGTCACCGAGCTCTGAGACGGCCGTGGCCCCACCGGGTGTCCGGCGGGGCCACGCAGTGCGTCGGGTGGGTCAGGCCTGGACGGTGTCGGGGGCCTCGGGCTGCTCGACGATCGCGAAGCGCAGCTCCTGCTCGCCCTGCTCGGTCGCCACGGGCTGGACGTCGAGGACCTTGTCGTCCAGGAGCTCCGCCGCGGCCGGCTCGAGGAAGACGGTGATGCCCTCCCCGCGCAGCACGGTGTCCTGCGCGTCGGCCTCCTGCGCGAGGGCCAGTTCGAGGCCCTGCGCCGGGTCGGTCGCGGAGATGCGCAGGCCGCCGTCGTCGGGCAGCTCCGCGTCGGTGCTCAGGGTCTTGATCGCCTCGGCGGCGTTCTCGGTGATCGCCAACATCGTCCCCACCGTACGGACGCACGCGCGGACGTCCACCGCGCCGGCCCGTCCGCGTCCCCTGTCGGGTGATCCGTGGCGCTGTGCCCTCCGCACATGCCGCACGGTGACACCCGTCACTCCCACCGACGACGACGGCCCGGTGCCCCTCACGGAAAGGGGTGCCGGGCCGTGGCGCGCGGGATGCGGATCAGCCGAAGTCGTCGGGGTCCGGGCCGATGCGCTCGCCGGTGTGGAGCTTCTCGACGGCGGCGATGTCGTCCTCGCTCAGGGCGAAGTCGAAGATCTCGGAGTTCTCCTTGATCCGCTCCGGGTTGTTCGACTTGGGGAACACGATGTTCCCGAGCTGGATGTGCCAGCGGAGCACGACCTGCGCGGCGGACTTTCCGACCCGCTCGGCGATCTCCTTCAGCTCGGGCGCGTCGAGCAGGCCCTTGCCCTGGCCGATCGGGCTCCACGCCTCCAGCGCGATGTCGTGCTGCTGGAGGTACTCGCGGAGCTCGCGCTGCACCAGGTGCGGGTGGAACTCGATCTGGTTGATCGCGGGGACCGTGGAGGTCTCCGCCGCCAGCCGGTCGAGGTGGCCGGGCTGGAAGTTCGACACGCCGATCGACAGCGCCTTGCCCGCCTTCTGCGCGTCCTCGAGGCCCTGCCAGGTCTCGACGTAGCGGTTCTCCTTCGGCCGCGGCCAGTGGATCAGGTACAGGTCCACGTGGTCGAGGCCCAGCTTGGTGAGGCTCTCGTCGAGCTTGCTCACCGCCGACTCCCGGCCGTGCCCGTCGTTGTTGAGCTTGGTGGTGATCCACAGCTCGTCGCGCGGGATGCCGGAGTCGGCGATGGCCTTGCCGACGCCCTCCTCGTTGCCGTACATCTGCGCGGTGTCGATGTGGCGGTAACCGACATCGAGGGCCGCCCTGACCTTCTCCGCGGTGTCACCGGGCTCGATCTGGAAGACGCCGAAGCCGAGCTGGGGGATCTCGCGGCCGTCGTTCAGCTTGATCGTGGGAACAGTCATGGCCCTCGGCTACCCGGGCCGTTGCGCGCTCATGCGACCCCGTGGGATCGGTCTCCGGCGGGAATACAGGCCGAGCTCAGCCCCAGACCCGTGCGACCTCGGCGGCGACGATCGCCGCCTGCGCGCGGCCGGCCCGCACCGACGCGGGGCGCCGCGCCGGGTCGAGCATGTTGCGCCCGAACGCCCGGCGCGACCGCCGGTCCGGCTCGACGACCGCGACCCGGGCCAGCGCGCCGAGCGCCTCGGCCTGGACCCGCGGCGCCACGGCACCGCCGAGCCCACCGGACAGCGGCGCCAGGACGACGACACGGCCGTAGCCGGCGGCGAGGTCGGCGTTGGCCATCGAGCGGACCCCGCCGTCGATCCACCGGGTGCCCGCGGCCGTGACCGGCGGCCACACACCGGGCACCGCGCAGCTGGCGGCGACCGCGGTGGCGAGCTCGACGCCGTCGTCGCGTCCGAAGACCCGGAACCCGCCGGTGTGCGCGTCGACGGCGGTGACCCGCAGGTCGCGGTCGGCGGGCCAGTCCGCGCCGTCGAGCCGCGAACGGATCACCGCGATCCGCTCGGCCTCGTCGACCGTGTCGGTGTCGAGGGCGAGGCGGCCGATCCGGGCCCGGACCCGGGTCGCGTCGCGCGGTCCGGAGAGCGCGGCGACGCCGTAGCGGACCGCGAGCCGCAGCCCGAGGGTCGCGGCGATCTCCCCGGACGGCGGGGCGAGCTGGGTCGCGGCGAGCGCCGCCGGGTCACGCCCGACGGCCAGGTTGGTGCCCACCACCGACCCCGCCGAGGTCCCGACGACGAGGTCGGCGTCGCGCAGGTCGACGCCGTCGGCGAGGAGCCCGGCCAGCAGCCCGTACATCCAGGCGATGCCGGTCAGCCCGCCGCCGCCCAGCACCAGCGCCCGTCGGTCGTCGGCCATGGGTCCTCCTCGTCGTCGCCCTGCACGATCACCACGGGCGAGGGGGCCGGTGCCGGATCCGGCACCGGCCCCCTCGCCGCCGGCGATCACCCTCGCAGGGCGCGGTAGGCGATCTGGGCCAGGTGCACCGGTTCCCGTTCCCCGGCCTGGCGGACCTGGGTGCGGCAGGAGTAGCCGTCGGCGAGCAGGTCCACGGTCTCGTCGGCGGCGCGCAGCGCGGGCAGCAGGGCCCGCTCGGCGCACGCCATCGACACGTCGTAGTGGCCGTCCTCGAACCCGAAGTTGCCGGCCAGGCCGCAGCAGCCGGAATCGAGCACGGTGGCGTCGACGCCGAGCGCGGCGAGCACCGCCCGGTCGGGCTCGGAGCCCAGCTCGGCGTGCTGGTGGCAGTGGATCTGCACCAGCGCGGCACCGTTCCCGGTCCCCGCGACGGCCGACAGCTCGTCGGCGTGCCGGGCCAGCAGCTCGGCGAAGGTCGACACCTGCCGCGCCAGCAGCGGCACCCGCGGGTCGTCGGGCAGCAGCTCCGCGGCGTCGCTGCGCAGCGCGGCGGTGCAGGACGGCTCCAGCCCGACGACCGGGATGCCGGCGTCGAGCGCCGGCCCGATCGCGCGCAGGCTGCGTGCCAGCACCCGGCGGGCCGCGGTGACCTGGCCGGTGGAGGTCCAGGTCAGCCCGCAGCACACGTTCTTCGGGGGCAGCTCGACCCGGTACCCGAGCCCGGTGAGGACCGCGACGGCGTCGGCCGCGATCTCCGGGTCGAAGTGGTCGGTGAAGGTGTCGGTCCACAGCAGCAGCGGGCCGCGGCTGCCGGGTGCGACGCCGAGGTCCGGCACCGTCGACATCGGCAGCCCGCGGGCGGCACGGGCGGTGTAGGTCTCCCGGGCGATCGGCGGGATGGCGCGACGGGCGTCGATCCCGCCCGCCTTCTTCGCGACCTTCGCCAGCAACGGCACCTGCGCGAGCCGGTTCACCCCGTCGACGGCGGCGGCCGGCAGCACCCCGACCGCGCGCAGCCAGCGCGGGAGCGCGCCCATCGAGTAGTGCGACCGCGGCCGCAGCTTCCGGTGGTAGCGGTTCGCGAGGAACTCGGTCTTGTACGAGGCCATGTCGACCCCGACCGGGCAGTCGGACTTGCAGCCCTTGCAGGACAGGCACAGGTCGAGGGACTCGGCGACCTCGTCCGACTGCCAGCCGTCGGTGATGATCTCGCCGTTCGCCATCTCGAACAGCAGCCGGGCGCGTCCGCGGGTGGAGTGCTTCTCCTCCTTGGTCACGTTCCAGCTGGGGCACATGACCCCCGATCCGGTGTCGACGGCGCACTTGCCGACGCCCAGGCAGCGGCGGGTGGCCCGGTGGAAGGAGCCGCGGTCGTGGCCGAAGGCCAGCTTCGGCTCGTCGGGCATGGTCGGCATGCCGAGCTGGACGCGCAGGTTCTCGTCCATCGTCGCCGGGCGCACGACGCGGCCGGGGTTCATCCGGTCGTCCGGGTCCCAGATCCCCTTGAAGTCCTCGAACGCGGTGATGATCTGCGGCGGGTACATCCGCGGGAGCAGCTCGGCGCGGGCCTGGCCGTCGCCGTGCTCACCGGACAGCGACCCGCCGTGCGCGACGACGAGGTCCGCGGCCGCGGTCATGAAGTCCCGGAAGTTCTGCACGCCGGGCTTGCTGAGCAGGTCGAAGTCGATCCGGACGTGCAGGCAGCCGTCGCCGAAGTGCCCGTAGTAGATGCCCTTGCGGCCGTGGTCCTCCAGGACCTTGTCGAACTCGCGCAGGTAGGCGCCGAAGCGCTCCGGCGGGACGGCGGCGTCCTCCCAGCCGGGCCAGGCCTCGCCGCCCTCGGGCGAGCGGGTCAGCAGGCCGGCGCCCTCCTCGCGGATCTTCCACAGCGCGGCCATCCGGGCCGGCTCGCCGACGACGACCGCACCGGTCGTGTACGCCCTCATGGCGTCGGCGACGGCCTGCGCGGCCGCCTCGGCCTCGGCGCGGGTGGCCCCGCCGGTCTCGACGTAGAGCCAGCCCTTGCCCTCGGGGAGCATCCGGCTCGTCGTCTCGTTCGGGCGCAGGGCGCGCAGCGAGGCGATCAGCCCGGCGTCCATGCCCTCGATCGTCAACGGCGAGTGCTCGCGGACGATCATCACGTTGTCCGCGGCGTGGTAGGCGTCGGGGAAGCCGAGCACGGCCAGCGCCCGTGCGGGCGGGGACTCGACGAGGTCGACGGTCGCGGACAGGATCGTCGCGCAGGTGCCCTCGGTGCCGACCAGCGCCTTGGCCAGGTTCACGTTGCCCGGGACGAGCTGGTCGAGGTTGTAGCCCGACACCCGCCGGGTCAGCTCGGGAACGTGCTTCTCGACGTCGTCGGCGACCCGCGCGCCCAGCGCACGCAGCGCGTCCGGGATCGCGCCGGTCTCGGTGCCGTCGCCGCCGAGCACGAGCCGCTCGCCGCGGTAGGTGAGGACCTCCAGCGATGCGACGTTGTCGACGGTCTTGCCCCAGGCCACCGAGTGCGAGCCGCAGGCGTTGTTGCCGATCATCCCGCCGATCGAGCAGCGGTTGTGCGTCGACGGGTCCGGGCCGAACGTCAGGCCGTGCGGCTTGCCGGCGTCGCGCACGGCGTCGCAGACGGCGCCGGGCTGCACGGTCGCGGTCCGGGCGTCGGGGTCCACGGACAGGATCGCGTCCATGTGCGTGCGGAAGTCCATCGCGACCGCGGTGTTGACGGCCTGGCCCGCGATGGAGGTGCGCGACCCGACCGGCAGCACCGGTACGTCGTGGGCGCGGCACACGGCGACGGCGGCCTCGACGTCGGCGGCGTCGCGCGGGGAGATCACGCCGATCGGGACGCCCCGGTAGTTCGAGGCGTCCGCCGACCACATCGCGCGGCTGCCCGCGTCGAACCGGACCTCACCGCCGATGGCGGCACGCAGATCGTTCTCCAGGGCGCGGTACGCGGTGGTCGAACGCGATCCGCCTTCGCTCCTCGCGGTGGTGGGACGCGCGGCGCTGTCGGTGGTCACGGGGCTCCTCTCGGCGCAGACTCCGGCACCTGCGACGGCCCGGGGCTGGGAGATGACGCTACCCCGCGGTCCCCGGGCCCCTCCCGTCGACGGGAACGCGGTTGCGGTGATCCGGATCGCCGTCGGGATCGGGTGGGACCGCGCCGTCGCGTGGGGGTTCGCGGTGTGTGTGCTGTCCGCGGTGTGGGACGCCGACGGCGACACCGGGTGGGACGGTCCGGGCCCCGCACCGGCCGCGGCCCGACGGCTGGCGCCGCTCGTCGCGGAGTGAGTCCTTAGGGTTCGGCCATGACCGTCTCCGAGACCTTCGACCCGGACGCCTGGACGCCGGTCGACGGGTTCGACTTCCGCGACATCACCTACCACCGTGCCCGCGCCACCGGCGCCGTGCGGATCGCGTTCGACCGTCCCGAGGTCCTCAACGCGTTCCGGCCGGGCACCGTCGACGAGCTCTACCGCGCCCTGGAGCACGCCCGGACCAGCGCCGACGTGGGCGCGGTGCTGCTGACCGGGAACGGCCCCTCCCCGAAGGACGGCAAGCGCGCCTTCTGCTCCGGCGGCGACCAGCGCATCCGTGGCCGCACCGGCTACCAGTACGCCTCCGGGGACACCGCGGAGACCGTCGAGCAGGGCCGGGCCGGGCGGCTGCACATCCTGGAGTGCCAGCGGCTGATCCGGTTCATGCCGAAGGTCGTCATCGCCGTGGTGAACGGCTGGGCCGCCGGTGGCGGGCACTCGCTGCACGCCGTCGCCGACCTCACGATCGCCTCCCGCGAGCACGCCCGCTTCAAGCAGACCGACGCCGACGTCGGCTCGTTCGACGGCGGCTACGGCTCGGCCTACCTGGCCCGCCAGGTGGGCCAGAAGTTCGCCCGGGAGATCTTCTTCCTCGGCCGCACCTACAGCGCCGAGCAGATGCACCACATGGGCGCGGTCAACGCGGTGGTCGACCACGCGGACCTGGAGACCGAGGCCCTGCAGTGGGCGACGGAGATCAACGGCAAGTCACCGCAGGCCCAGCGGATGCTGAAGTACGCCTTCAACCTCGCCGACGACGGCCTGGTCGGCCAGCAGCTCTTCGCCGGTGAGGCGACCCGGCTGGCCTACATGACCGACGAGGCGGTGGAGGGCCGGGACTCGTTCCTGGAGAAGCGGGACCCGGACTGGTCGCCGTTCCCCTGGCACTACTAGCGGCGAGCAGCGCAACGGCACTGACCAGCGAGAACACGACGACGTAGATCATCCGGGCAGCGCCTGGGCAGCGGGAGCGTCGGCGGGCAGCGGTTCGGGCAGTGCGGACCACGCCCCATCGACGGCCTTCCGTGTCCGGTCCTCCGAGTCCGGCATCAGGTGGCCGTACGTCGTCAGCACCAACGTCGCGTCCTCGTGGCCCAGGCGCTCGGCGACGGCAAGCACGCTCTCGCCGGCGGCGAGCAGTACCGAGGCGTAGTGGTGGCGCAGGTCGTGGCTGGTAGTCCCGTCGGGTAGACCGGCCCGCCGGACCCCGGGGCCGAACACGTCCCTGCTGACAAACTCCTGGAGCAGCGGCCTGCCCTCGGCGGTGTGGAAGATCAGACCGTCGGGGGCAGCCGGATGCGCCGCCAGGTGCTCGGCCAGCGCCTCGGCCACGACGGTCGGCAGCGGGACCGTGCGGCGGCTCCGCGGGGTCTTCGGCGGGACCCGCTCACGGGAGCGCCGGTCAATCTGGTGCTCGACGCGCACGGTGCGCCGGACAAAGTCGACGTCCTGCGCCCGCAGGGCCAGCAGCTCGCCGATGCGCAGCCCGATGCCGGCCTGGGTGATGATCAGCGCTCGATGCCGGACGACGACGGCGTCGGCCAGGGCGCGCACCTGCTCGACGGTCAGCGGGACAACGCGGTCCTGTTCGTGGCGGGGCAGGGCGATCCGGACGAACGGGCTGCGCGCGATGCGGTGGTCGTCGACCGCGGCGCGGAACACCGACCGGACGAACTTGACTAGGGCGCGCAACGTCGAGGGCGCCATGTGCGCGGCGCGGTCGGTGACCCACGCCTGCACGTCGGACGGCCGGACCGCGGTGAGCCGTCGAGCGCCGAGGTCGGTGCCTTCGACGTGGTTGCGGACGTAGCCAAGCGTCCGCTCCAGCGTCCCGGCCTTGTACGGGCGGGTCGCGATGTAGGCGCGGGCTGCTTCGGCGACCGTGGTGCGGTCGGTCAGGTCCACCCACTGGCCCCGCTGGCCGGCGGCCTCGAGCTCGGTCAGACGGCGCTTCGCGATCGCCTTGACGTCGTAGGTCCCGCCGTCGCGCTCGCGGCCGTCCACACGAATCTTGACCTGCCAGCGCTTGCCTTTGCCATGGCGAGCGGGGTCGCGCCACCGGTCCCGGATATACCCCATGGTCAGCCCCCCTCAGGGAGAGAGAACTGCAGTTCGACGGCGCGACTCCGAATATCTGCGGGCAACGGGGGAAGCGTCAGCCCGGATCGTTGGATCTCTGTTAGTTGTTCCGCGACGACTCGCAATACTTGCCGATCCCTGGCGGCGAGATCGTCGAGCGAATCAGCAAACCCGGCGACCTCGGACCCGCTGGTGAAGTAGCTCTCGGCAGCTCGGTTTCGGCGGAGCTGCTCGACGGCTCCAGCCAGCGCAGACAGCCGGCCCAGCGTCGGGGCGATCCGGAGCCACCAGACGCCCGGTTCCTCGGTCAGAGGCGTGCGGCCGCTCATCCAAAGCAGAGCTGTCCAGGGATCTACGGGTTCAGTCGTTGAAATGGGAGTCGGAGAACCGCCCTCGACGTCGGCTAGCAACCATATCGGAGGCACATCGAGGGCGAGGGCCAGGGCGAGCAGTTCTTGGACTGAGATTGAGCTTCGGTAGCCGGTCTCGAACTTCGCGACGGTTGTGCGATTCCAGTTCACCCCGTACTCGTTCATGCGAGACGCCAGCTTGGCACCGGAGAGGTCCCCTTGCTCGCGCAGCCGCTTCACCTTGACCGCGACGACCTGCGTGATCGAGCCCCGTATGGGGCGGGCCGCTTCTCCGGGGGACGCTTCCACTAGAGAAGCAAAACAGATCCCCCTAGACAACACAACCCCCCTGGCCTTACCTTGCTCCCTGCGCTTCCCCCGTGCAACGTATGTGCTTCCACCGAAGAAGCGGAGTAGTGATGGAAACCCACACCCAGGACCTCATCCGCGAGGCCGAGGCAGCCGCGCTTGTCGGCCTCGCTCCGAAGAGCCTCGCCAACATGCGGTCTCGAGGCGGAGGGCCCCCCTACATTCGGCTGTCCCGCACTGCCATTCGGTACTCACGCCGCGCGCTGACGGACTGGCTGAAGGAGCGCACCGTCCATCCTGGTGGTGCCGCCTGATGCCTCAGAACGAGAACGGGGGCGCCGGCCGCAATCCGGACGCCCCCGCTGAGAAGTCGCCCGCCACCAAGCAGCCGCTTCAAGGCAACGATAGCGCGGCCGAGCAGTTCGTCGTGGTCCTCGAGACCGGGGTTGCCCCGCGGCGGGACCGCCTCCCAGTGGCGAACGCGATCGCCGTCCCACCAGTCGGCCGGCGCCGCCTGTGGCTCTGGTTGGTCCGCAGCTGCCCGTACTGCGCGCTGACGCATGTCCACCGCGCCGGGGGTATCGACGGAGCAGCCCGCACCGGTGGCTGCGGTCGCGACTACTTCGTCCGGGTCGTCCGGTCTGAAGGGAGGGCTGCGGCGTGAACGACTCTCCCTTCGTCACATTCCAGGACGCCATGCAGGCGGCAGGGATGAGGACCAAGGTCTACGGGGACCGGCTCGACGGACAGTGCCCCGCACACGACGACACCGCGCCCTCGCTGTCCGTTCGCTACGACGACGCGGCCGGCAAGGTCCTCCTGAACTGCCACGCCGGATGTTCCTCCGACGACGTCCTCGCCGCGCTGGGGCTTAGCTGGGCAGACCTCTACGCCGACCAGGTCGACGAACCCGCTCCGGCCCGCCCGACGGTCGTCGCGACGTACCAATACCGGGCCGAGGACGGGGCCCTGCTCTATGAGAAGCAGCGCCTGCACCCCAAGTCCTTCCGGCAGCGGCGCCCCAACGGGGGTGGCGGCCACGAGTACCGGCTCGGGGACGTCCGTCGTGTCCTTTACCGGACCCCTGAGCTTCCGCAGGCGATCGAGGAAGGCCGGCCGATCCTCCTCGTCGAGGGGGAGAAGGACGCCGACCGCGTCGTCCGGGACCTGTCCATGCGGGCCACCTGCAACACCGAGGGGGCCGCGAAGGAGGGCCAGCGAACGAAGTGGCGGCGCGAGTACACCGAGCAGCTCCGCGGCGCGAAGGTGCTCGTCGTCGCAGACCGAGACGAGGCTGGATACGCCCACGCCCGCGCAGTCCTGGCCGAGCTGCAGAACGTCGCCGAGTCGGTGGCGGCGTTCACGGTCAGCCCGGATTTCAAGGGCGCCGACATGTCCGATCACCTCGACGCCGGCCACGGGATCGAGGACCTCATCCCGCTCCCGCCACCCGCTACGAACTACGAATCAAACGAAGGAAACGAAGGTACGAAGAAAACCCGCGAGGGCGCGCCGACCCTGCACCCGGCCGCGCTGCACGGCGTCCTCGGTGACGTCGTGCGCCGGCTCGACCCGTTCACCGAGGCAGCCCCGGCAGCCATCCTGTTCCACCTCCTCAGCTTCTCCAGTGCACTGCTCGGCCCCGACCCGCACATCCTCGTCGGCGGCAGCCAGCACCCCGCGCGGATCTGGTCCCTGGTCGTGGGACCCACCGCGGCCGGACGCAAGGGCGAATCCCGAGCCCAGGCGCTTAGGTTCGTAACTTCGTCTTCTTCGTTTGATTCGTACTTCGTCGAGCAGGCGAGTGGGCTCAGCACCGGCGAAGGACTCCTGCACCGGCTCCAAGCCGAGGACTCCACCGGCACCCGGATGGTGGTCACCGAGGCCGAGTTCGGCCGGACGCTCGCCGCCAGCAAGCGCGAGGGCAACACCATCAGCCATGTCCTCCGGGACCTGTGGGACAACGGGCAGGCCGCCACCATGACCAAGGGCGATCCCATCGCCGTCGACGGCGCCCACCTCGCGGTCATCGGGCACGTCACGCCTCGAGAGCTCCGCATCAAGCTGACAGAGATCGACGTGGCCGGCGGCCTGGCGAACCGGTTCCTCTACTGCTGGTCGCACCGCACCAAGCTGCTTCCCGACCAGCAGGAGCCCCCCGACCTGACCGTCCTCGCGAACCAATTCCACAACGCGATCGGATGGGCTCGCCAGCTCGGGCAGACCCGCGTTCGACGATCCAAGGCCGCGGACGCCTACTGGCGCGATGTCTACCTGCGCATCAACTCGCAGGAACCCGAAGGCGTCATCGGCGAGCTCGTCGCCAGGGCGTCCGCCTACGTCCTCAGGATCGCCCTCGCCTTCGCCCTCCTCGACCGCTCCGCCGTCATCAAGGTGCCGCACCTGCGCGCGGCCCTGGCCTGCGTCGCCTACTCGATCCGATCCGCTCAGCACGTCTTCGGCGCCAACAGCGCCCCCGGCGACCTCGGCAAGCTCAGCAACGCCCTGGAAGCGGCGGGCGAGCAGGGGCTCACCCGCACGGAGATGTCGAAGCTGTTCGCCCGGAACAAATCTGCAGACCAGATCAACGCGCTCGTTGCTGAACTGGTCGACGCCGGCCAGGCCTACGAGACCGAGGAGAAGCAAGAAGGATCCCGCGGGCGGCCGACCGTCCGCACTATCTGGCAGCCGACCACCGAGCCGGAAGCCGACCTCGAGGACCTTCTCGACCGGTTCCCCGAAGGGAGCGCCGAAGGGTGCGAAGAAGGCGGCTCCCAGAGTGCCACCCCCTTCGCACCCTTCGTGCTCCCTTCGGACGGCCCTCACTGCCTCAGCTGCGGCCGGGCAGTGCCAGAAGGAGCCGACGAATGCGCGCGCTGCTACTCGGGGGGACGTGTCGCATGACCCCCCGAGTAGCCGACGCCGCGGGGGCGCTGTGGCCACGCACGGCCCGCCGCTGCCGCGCCTGCGGGATGCCGTCCATGCTCGGCGACGTCCACCCGTCCTGCGCCGCGCTCCCCGCCGCGCAGCCCGGGCCCGACTCCGCCATCGCAACCGCCCGATCCCTGCTCGGCGCCGAAGTCCTCAACAGCCGCACCGGAACCTGGCTCGCCTCACAGGCCCCGGCCGTCAACCTCCGCGCCGTCGACGGCCGCGACCCCACCACCTGCGCCGACTGCGGCACCCCACTCAGCCCACGAGCAGCAGCAACCGGCGTCGTCCGGCACCTCGCCTGCTGGCAAAACTCCGGGGCGCCCCGATGAGCGGCCGGATCAACAGCGGCCTCGACCGGCTCATCCGCGCCGCGACCGCCCTCCCACCCGTCGCCGGCGCCGCATGCACCGGCCGAGCAGAACTGTTCGACGACCACCGCCACGGCGAAACCGACCACGACCAGCAGACGCGACACAGCGCAGCCCTCGACCTCTGCGACCGATGCGAGGCCATCACCGCCTGCCGCGCCGCCGTCGACCAGCTCCCCAACCCGACCGGGGTCTGGGCCGGCGAGGTCCGCGGCCCCCGAAGGAGAACACCCCATGTCTGAGTACCGCATCGAGATCAGCCCCAAGGTCGCCGTCGCGTTGTCGTTCCTGATCCGCTGCGGCGCGATCAACGGCGACCACGACGCCGTCGCCCGCTACGCCCGCGCTGCCGCCGAGACAGGCGACGCAGCCGAGCTCCTCACCGGTGCCTCCCTGTTCCTGTGCAGCGTGCTCGTCGGAAGCAACAGCACCGACGACATCCGAAACCTCTGCGCCGACCTGGTCGACGCGACCGCACCGAACCAGCCCCCCACCGAACGGAACCCCAATGTCTGACGACCCCGACGACCCGCGCGAGCTCGCCGCCCGCGTCCCCCGCAACGCCCTCCCCGCCCACACCGACCGGCTCAACCGGCACGACCAGGAGACCGACCATGACGACTGACACCCGTACCGTCGCCGACCTCGAGGCCGCACTGCTCGACGGCGAGAACATCACCGCCGACCAGCTCGCCGCGGCCCGAGCCCACGACGACCACCGCCAGCTCGTCGAAGCAGCCGCGAAAAAGACAGCCCAAGCCGCCGCCGAACAGCACCGGCAGGCAGCCCTCGCCCAGCTCCGCGCCGACGTCGCCGCCACCGCCAACGCGACCGCCGAGATCCAGGCAGCGGCCCAGCAAGCCATCGACGCCGTCGCCCGCTACGCCACGCTGATCGGCCGGCACTCCGACGACGTCGCCGACCTCGTCCGCCGAGCCCGAGCGGCGGGCGCCCCCCAGCATGACCCCGGCCAGGCCCTCGACGACAACGGCATCGCATGGCGCCTCGCCCTCGGCGGGTGGACCGGCGCCGGAATCCGGCTCGCCCTCGACGACGACGGCGAACGCCGAATCGCCCAACCCGACCGCGACCAGCTCGTCGCTCGACTCCTCGGCGCCGCCGCCAACACCGTCCAGCTGTCCCGCCGCGTCGACATCCCCCGCGGATCCACCACCGACGAACTCACCGCGAAGATCGAGTCGCTCGACCACACCATCCGCCGGCCCGAACAGGCCGTCGTCATCCTGCACTCCGGCAGCCGACGAGGACACCGCGCAACCGTCACCGTCGCAGAAGCCCAGCACATGATCGAACGCGGCACCGCACGCTGGCCCGACACCGCCAGCTAGCCCACCGACCGCTGTGCGCCCGGCGTCAAAGTCACCCGGTCCGGAGGAACCCTCTCGGGTCCGGCAGGGACCAACCCCGGGAGCCAAGCCCCCGCACCGCGCGCGACCTCCTGCGCGGGGGCTGCGCCCGGCGCACAGCACCACCCCTCGAACCTGGGGGACCTCAGCCCCCGAACGACCCCGGCGACACCCGCCACCCCGGACACCCCCCCGTCCGTCCCCCGGCGTCGACACTCCGAGACACGCAACAACGGAACGACACCACCACACACAACACAACACTCCAACCACAGCTCAACTCGACAAACGCAACACAAACACATCGCATGCAATACAAATGAATCATCAAGCAACACATCGCGAAAAGCGTTTCATTGAAAGAGTCGTCGATTGAATCGAAACTGAAGCGCAGGACGACGGCCCTGGAAATGACACACCCCCGGGGGATGCCCCCTACCTATAAGCGGCTCGACCGGATCGTCAATGCAGGTCCGGCTATGCGTGCCCCGTGAGCTGACTTCGACACGAGTGGAGTAAATAGATGACTACAGGTAGCGAGACGATCGAGTGCGCCTGCTGCGGAAGGAGTTTCGCGCCTCGGCGCCGGGTGGGTCGTCCGCCCAGGTACTGCGGTGAGGTCTGCCGGCGGACCTCGGAGATGGAGCTGCGCCGGGTGCAGAGCCTGCTCCGGCGGGCGTCGTCGAAGGCCCAGGACGCGGCGCTGGCCCTTGCTACGGGTGCGCGGTTCAGTGAGGTGACCGATCGGAAGGTGCTGGAGTTCTGGCAGGGGGAAATCGAGCGTCTTCGCGAGGAAATGCGGCAGCTCGTCGCGGTGGAGACGACGAATCCGCAAGCGACTCGGAGCTATCCGACTGCATCGTAATGCGGTAGAATCTCCACAGATTTTCGGCAGCGTTGAGTTGCCGATTCGCAGGTTCACCCGGGGGTCCTGCACCGGGCGCTGACGGGCGACACCACGGCCAGGTTCCTTCTGCGCCTCGAGGTGTGTCCGTATGGCTGGTGGCCGTGAAATTGGGCGCGTATCTGTCCGGGTGGTTCCCGAAACTGACGGGTTCGGCGACAGGGTCCGCCGCGAACTGCAGGGCATCGGCGACCAGGAAATCCACGTCGACGTCGTGTTCGACGTCGACCGGGCGCAGCTCCGCGCGGAGCTCGAAGCGATCCGTGTGCCCACCATCCATGTCCCGGTGGATCTCGACTCCGCCGGCTTGGCCCGCGACCTGGCCCGCCTGGACGCGATGACCGGTGACCGGAAGGTCACCGTCAACGCCGATCTGGACTCGGCGAGGCTGCGATCGCAGATCGAGACGGCCACCCGCGCGGCGAGCACATCGGTACCGGTCGCAGTCGATGTGGACCGCGGCGGGATCACCGCGCTCCGGGCGGAGCTCGCCACCCTGCGGAACCAGCGGGTGCGTGTTTCGGTCGATACCGATCCGGGGCCGCTGCGGTCTGTGCTGTCGACGATGACCGGGCTCGGTTCGGTGGCGCTGTCGACCGCGAGCAGCGTGGCTGGTATCGCGGCCGGGTTCGTCAAGGTCGCCGGTGTCGCCGGCGCTGTCGCGGTCGGCGGCGCCGGGATCACCGCCGCTTTCGGGGCGGCAGCGACCGCAGTAGCGGCCGTTCCCGCGGCGCTCGGGTTGGCCGCGGCACCGATCGGGGCGATCGTCGCTGGACTGGACGGCATCAAGAAGGCCGCGAAGTCGCTGGAACCTGCGTTCGACCGGCTGAAAAGCCAGGTATCCGGGGTGTTCGAGAAGGGACTCACCCCTGTCTTCAAGAGCCTCGACGGGCTGGTCCGGGGGACGCTCACCGACGGGCTGAAGGGCACCGCGACGTCGATCAACGGTGTCGCATCGAGCCTCGCGGACATGCTGAACGCGATGAACCGGGCCGACCAGCTCGGGAACATCTTCCGCAACATCAACAAGGCGATCACCGACATCGGCCCCGGCATCGTCGACATCGTCAACTCGACGCTGCGGATGATGGAACTGACCGGCGGCTACGACGCCTTGACCACCGCGGTCAACGAGTTCGGCCGCGCCTACAGCGATTCGGTGAGCCGCATCATCGGTGACGGCTCGATCTCTCGGGCGTTCACCGGCCTCGAGTCCGTGCTGGGAAGTTTGAGCCGGGCGTTCGTCGGGCTCGTCGAGAACGGGATCCGTGGCTTCGCCGGCGCGGCGCCGGGGATCTCGAAGGTCGTCGACTCACTGACCGGGTTCTTCGGCCGGTTCGACTGGGAACGTCTCGGCCGCGCCTCCGGTGCAGTGTTCGAGGGCATCGGGGAAATCTTCGACAACGTCGACGACTCCACGATCGAGGCCATCACGCAGGCGTTCGAGCGGCTGGGGCAGGTGTTCCAGGGCGCCGACTTCCAGGCCAGCATCGGGAAGATCGTCGACGCCTTGCCGGCGCTGATCGACGGGTTGTCGTGGTTCGTGGAGAACGGCGCCACCGTCGCCGGCTGGATCGCGGACATCGTCTCTGCGCTGGGTGGCGACAACATCGCCGCCGTCGCCGTTGGTGGCGCGGTCGCCGCCGCGGTGTGGAAGGGCATGAAAGCAGCGTCGAAGCTGTGGAAGCTGAAGGATCTGTTCGGCAAGGGCGTCGGCGCGAAGGATCTCCTGCCCGGCGCGTTCAAGCTCGTCGACCTGTTCGACAAGGCGTTCAAGTGGACTGACCTGATCGGCCCCGCCGGTGATCTCGCGTCGGGTCTGCTCCGTGAGCTGCTCGGGCTCAACGAGTACACCGTCGAGATCGACGAGGGCGACCTGAAGGAGAAGGTCTCCGGTGCTCTGTCGGAGGCTTTCCAGGAGGCGTTGGACGGTGTCTTCGACGACGTGCCCCAGGTTGAGGTCGAGATCAACGCGGACCCGGCGCGGCAGAGCATCGCCGACGCTGTCGCGGGCGGGGTCGCTGACGGTCTTGCTCGAGTCGACACCTCTGGGCTCGCCGGCGGATTCTCGCTGACCCTGGACTCTGCAGGGTTCGCAGGCACCCTCGCGCAGATCCAGGCATCGTTCACGGCGGCACTGAGCCTTTGCCAACCTCGTGTTCGTACTGGTCAGCGAGTGTCCGGCGTGGCGTGACCTGAGATGGGTGAAGCTCCTGGTAGACGGGCGATTGACTAGATCTGACCGCCTGACCAGGAGCTTCA
>NZ_JAMXSG010000007.1:0-55880 GCF_024124365.1 Pseudonocardia sp. McavD-2-B | reverse complement strand
GCCGCGCGGGGTCAGCCCGGGTTCCGGGGCCGCCCCGGCGACCCGGCTCCCGGCGTCGGCGGTCGTGGAGGCCATCGCCGCCGATCGTAGGCTGGTCCGCGTGACTCCCGCCCCCGACTCCACGCCCGACACGGCCCGGTCCACCGGACGCCTGGTGCTGGCCGCGACCCCGCTGGGCGACCCGCGGGACGCCTCGCCGCGGCTGCGGGAGCTCATCGCCACCGCCGACGTGATCGCCGCCGAGGACACCCGCCGGTTCCGCACCCTCGCCGCGGCGCTGCCGGTCACGTACACGGGCCGGATCGTCAGCCACTACGACGCGGTCGAGGCCGAGCGGCTCCCCGGCCTGCTGGCCGCGGTCCGCGACGGCGCGACCGTGCTGGTCGTCTCCGACGCCGGGATGCCCGCGGTGTCCGACCCGGGCTACCGGCTCGTCGCCGCGGCCGCCGCGGAGGACCTCCCGGTCACCTGCGCGCCCGGCCCGTCCGCGGTGACCACGGCGCTGGTCCTGTCCGGCCTGCCGTGCGAGCGGTTCTGCTTCGACGGCTTCCCGCCGCGCCGCTCCGGCGAGCGCCGCCGGTGGCTGGGGACCCTGCGCGACGAGCGCCGCGCCGTGGTGTTCTTCGAGTCGCCGCGCCGGACCGCGGACACCCTCGCCGACGCCGTCGCGGTGCTGGGGGAGTTCCGCCGTGCCGCGGTGTGCCGGGAGCTGACCAAGACCCACGAGCAGGTCGTGCGCGGCACCCTGGCCGAGCTGCACACCTGGGCGGTCTCCGGGGACGTGCTCGGCGAGGTGACCGTGGTGCTGGCCGGCGCCGAGGCCCGGGAGGCGCCGCCGGTGGAGTCGCTGGTCGACGCCGTCCGGGAACGCACCGACGACGGCGAGCGTCTCAAGGACGCCGTCGCCGCCGTCGCCGAGGCGGCGGGCGTCCCGAAGCGGGACCTCTACAACGCGACCCTCGCCGCCCGGGACTGACGGCCGGCGACCACCCTCCACTCACTAAGCGGATGAAATCCTCCGCTTCGTGCTAGCGTCGATCGGTGCCCATCACACCGTTCCGACCTGACGTCCCCGACGTGGTCCTCGACCGGCTGCGTGCCCGTCTGGCCGACGTCGACTGGCCCGAGCCGGAGACGGTCACCGACGCCTCTCAGGGGCCGCCGCTGCGGGCGATGCAGGAGCTCGTCGAGTACTGGCGCACCGACTACGACTGGAGACGCGCCGAGACCGTGCTCGACGGGTTCGGTCAGTACCGCACGGAGATCGACGGCCTCGGTGTGCACTTCCTGCACGTACGCTCGCCCGAAGCCGATGCACTCCCGCTGCTGCTGTGCCACGGCTGGCCCGGATCGGTCCTCGAGTTCCGCGACGTCATCGGGCCGTTGACCGACCCTGTCGCCCACGGCGGCTCGGCCGAGGACGCCTTCCACGTCGTCGTCCCCTCGATGCCCGGATTCGGCTTCTCCGACCGGCCGACCGGCCCCGGGTGGAACGTGGGCCGCATCGCCCGGGCGTGGGCGGTCCTGATGGACCGGCTCGGTCACGGCGAGCGCTGGGGCGCCCAGGGCGGCGACTGGGGGGCCGCTGTCGTCGACCGCCTCGGCCGTGACGTCCCACCCGGTCTGCGCGGGATCCACCTGAACCTGGTCCCCGCGTTCCCGACGGCCGAGGAGGTCGCCGCCGCCGACGCCGAGGAACAGGAGATGATCGCCTCGGCCACGCGGTACCGCGACGGGATGTCGGCCTACGCGTTCGCGCAGAGCACGCGACCGCAGACCATCGGCTACATGCTCGCCGACAATCCTGTCGGGCTCGCGGCCTGGATCTACGGGTTGTTCCTCGACGTGTCCGACACCGACGGCGCCCCCGCCGCTGCTCTCGGGTTCGACGCGATCCTCGACGACATCATGCTGTACTGGATCCCCGGGACAGGGGCCTCGTCGGCCCGGCTGTACTGGGAAGCGGCGCAGGAGACCCCGGGGCACCGGGGCGTCAACCCCACCCCGCTCGGGGTGAGCGTGTTCCCGCGTGAGCCCGTGCGGGCCTCGCGGCGCTGGATCGAGTCCCGCTACGAGCACGTCGTCCACCACCGGGTGCACGACCGTGGTGGACACTTCGCCGCGCTGGAGCAGCCGGCTGCGCTGGTCGAGGACATCCGGGCGACCTTCGTGGGGCTGCGGTGAGCACGCCGATCGCACTGCCCGCGCCTGTGCTGGAGCTGCTGCGCTCCGGCGTCCGGTGCTTCGTCGCCACGACCGACGCCGACGGGAAGCCCCAGCTCACCCAGACCTGGGTCGACACCGACGGCACCCACGTCCTGGTCAACACCGTCGAGGGCCACCGCAAGCTCGCGAACCTGCGGCGCGATCCCCGGGTCTCGGTGGCCGTGTGCGGCACCGACGACGCCGCTTACTGGGGGCTGCGCGGTCATGTCGTCGCGTTCACGAAGGAGGGCGCCGCGGAGCACATCGACGAGCTGGCGCAGCGCTACACGGGCGGCCCGTACCGGGCGGTCCCCGGGAGCGCCGGGGCGCGGGTCCTGCTGCGGATCGCGGTCGACCGGGTGGTGCACCGACCGTGGTGACACGCCCCGCCCGGCCGCGTCCACCGACGTGCCCAGTCCCCGGGCGGATCGCGGTCCGTACCGTCGGGTGGTGACCGTGGACCCCCCGCTGCGCCGCGACGCCGAACGGAACCGCCGCCGCGTCCTCGATGCGGCCGCACAGCAGATCCTGGAGCATGGGCTCGGCGTCGCCCTCGAGGACATCGCCCGTGCCGCCGGGGTCGGTATCGGCACCCTGTACCGGCGCTTCGCCGACCGGGAAGCCCTCGTGGAAGCCCTGTTCGACGCCCACGTCGACGGGGTGGTCGCGCTGGCGGAGCGGGTGCTGGCGGAGGACCGGCACGGCAGATGCGTCGAGCGCTTCGTGACCGCGGTCGCCGAACGTCAGGCCGCGGAGCTCGGCCTGTCGCAGGTCCTGCGTACCGGCCCACACGGAACCGCCCTCGCCGTTCGGGCTCGCGAGCGGATCGGCCCACTCGCCGAGCGACTGCTCGAGCGGGACCGCGCCGACGGCAGCGTCGCGCCCGGCATCGGGGCGGGGGACCTCGTGCTGATCGAGATCATGATCGGTGCGGTGCAACGGGCCGGAGGCCCGCAGGACGACACGACGTGGCGTCGTGCCCTGTCCCTCGTTCTCGGCGGACTGCGGACCGGGGTGGACGGGTCGGGTGCCGCTCCGGACGACGAGGCGATCGACCGGCTGCAGGGCTCAGAGGGCCGCTGAGCCGGCCGGCGAGGCACCGGCGCCCCGAATCCGACGCGGCGGCCCTCAGACGGTCGCGGGGGTGCGCGTCGGGATCGCCCGCATGACGGGCTCGACGTAGCGGGCGGCGATCGGGCCGAGCACCGCCATGATCAGCACGTAGGCCGTGGCCAGCGCGGACAGCTCGGCGGGCACGGCGGCGTAGCCGACGGCCAGCCCGGCGATGACGATCGAGAACTCCCCGCGGGCGATCAGCGCGGCCCCGGCGCGGGCCCGGCCCATCCGCCCGATCCGTGCGCGCTTCGCCGCCCACCAGCCCGTCGCGTACTTGGTCGCGGCCGTCGACACGGCGAGCACGAGCGCCCACCCGAGCACCGGCGGGATGGCCCGCGGGTCGGTCGAGAGGCCGAACACCACGAAGAACACCGCGGCGAACAGGTCCCGCAGCGGCTCCAGCAGCTTCGTCGCGTTCTCCGCGGTCGAGCCGGAGATCGCGATGCCCAGCAGGAACGCGCCCACCGCGGCGGACACCTGCATGGCCTGGGCGAACCCGGCGACCAGCAGCGCGGCGCCGAGCACCTTGAGCAGGAACACCTCGCGGTCGTCGGAGTCGACGACGGCCGAGACGTAGCGGCCGTAGCGCAGGGCCACGACCAGCACCACCGAGATCACCGCGAGCGATACCGCGACCGCACTGATCCCGCCCCACAGCGTCACGCCGAGCAGCAGCGCCGTGAGGATCGGCAGGTAGAGCGCCATCACCAGGTCCTCGAAGACCAGCACCGACAGCACCACCGGCGTCTCCCGGTTGCCGAGCCGGCCCAGGTCCGACAGCACCTTCGCGACGATCCCGGAGGAGGAGATGTAGGTGACCCCGCCCAGCACCATCGCCCCGACCGTGCCCCAGCCCAGGATCAGCGCGACGGCGACGCCGGGCGCGGCGTTGAGCACGATGTCGACGATCCCGGCGGTCCACGACCGTTTCAGGCCGGTGACGAGCTCGACCGCGGAGTACTCGAGCCCGAGCAGCAGGAGCAGCAGGACGACGCCGACCTCGCCGGCCAGCGACGTGAAGTCGCCGATGTCGCCCAGCGGGATGACGCCGCCTGCGCCGAATGCGAGGCCGCCGAGCAGGTAGAGCGGGATGGGGGACAGGCCGATCCGCTGGGCGAGCCTGCCGAGCAGGCCGAGCCCGAAGAAGACGGCGCCGAGTTCGAGCAGTTCGAGTGCGGTGTGGTCCACGACTACCGGGGCGGCCTCAGCCGCGCGCGAGGATGTCGGCGGCCTGCTCCAGCTTCTCGGCCGTCCCGACGGCGATCACGATGTCCCCGGCGGCCAGCACGTGGTCCGGCGTCGGTGACGGGATCACCTGGCCCGCGCGCATGATCGCGACCACCGACACCTGGGTGCGGGTGCGCAGCGCGGTGTCGCCGAGCGGGCGGCCGTCGAACGGGCTGTTGAGCTTGATCGGCATCTTGCGGGTGGTGATGCCCGGGAGGTCCGCGTGCTCGTCCTTCAGCTGGTTGACCAGCTGCGGGGCGCCGAGCAGGTTCGCCAGGGCACCCGCCTCCTCGGTGGTCAGCGGCAGCTCCGCGACGCAGGCGTCCGGGTCGTCGGCACGGGAGAGGATCAGGTCGATCTTCCCGTCGCGGTGCGCGATGACCCCGACCCGGCGGCCGCTGCGCAGCTCGATCTCCTTCCGCACCCCGATCCCGGGCAGCGGCGTCACGTCGACGTTCACCCCCGCAACGGTACGCCGCGCACACCGGCCGTCGGAAACACGCTCGTGACCGGCGCCGCCGAATGACCGGGGCCGCCCGGGGGTAGCCGGGAGTCATGCCTTCGGACCTGCCCCCGCACGTGATCGTGCTGTTCGGCGCCACCGGCGACCTGGCGAAGCGCAAGCTCTTCCCGGGGCTGCTCCACCTGCAGAACGAGGGGCTGCTCCCCGAGGACTTCCGGGTGATCGGGTCCGGCCGGCACTCGCCCGGCTCCGACGAGGAGTTCCGCGACCGCATCCGCGAGGCGCTGTCCGACGACACCGGCTGGGACGACTTCGCGCCGCGCCTGAGCTTCGTCGTCTCCGACGCCGACGACGGCGCCGACCTCGCCGACGCGGTGCAGCGCGCGGAGAAGGACCTCGGCTCCGGCGACGTGCGCCGGCTCGTCTACCTCTCCGTGCCGCCGACCGCGATGACCCCGATGGTCGCGATGCTGGGGGAGACCGGCATCGCCGAGCGCTCCCGGCTGGTGCTGGAGAAGCCGTTCGGCACCGACCTGGAGTCCGCGAAGGAGCTGAACGCGGGCCTGAAGGACGTCTACGACGAGGCCGACATCTTCCGCATCGACCACTTCCTCGGCAAGGAGTCGGTGCAGAACATCCTCGCGCTGCGCTTCGCCAACGGCCTGTTCGAGCCGGTGTGGAACCGGCAGAACATCCGCTACGTGCAGATCGACGTCCCCGAGGAGATCGGGATCGAGGGCCGGGCGTCGTTCATGGAGTCCACCGGCACGTTCCGCGACATGATCTCCACCCACCTGTTCCAGATCCTCGGGTTCGTCGCGCTGGAGCCGCCGTACGAGATCGCGCCGGACGCGCTGCACGCGGAGAAGGCGAAGGTGTTCGGATCGATCCGCCCGCTCGACCCGTCGCGGGTGGTGTTCGGCCAGTACGCCTCCTACCGCGACGAGGAGGGCGTCGCCGACGACTCGGAGTCCGAGACGTTCGTCGCGCTGGAGACCTACGTCGACAACTGGCGCTGGTTCGGCGTCCCGTTCTTCCTGCGCACCGGCAAGGCGATGGGCGCGACCCGGCGCACCGTGACGATCGGCTTCGACGAGCCGGCGCTGACCATGTTCCCGGGCGGGTCGTTCACGGGCGATGCCCACGACGGGCCGCCCACCGAGCTCGTGATCGAGCTGGCCGACCAGGTGTCGGCCGAGCTCGACGTCCGGGCGAAGGTCCCCGGCCCGGAGCTGAGGGTCGGCCGCGGCCGGATGCGGCTGGACCTCGACAGCGTCGGTGACCCCGACGACGCGCTGGAGGCCTACGAGCGGCTGCTCCTGGACGTCATGAAGGGGGACCGCACGCTGTTCACCACGACCGAGGAGGTCGAGCGGCTCTGGGAGCTGTGCGACCCGGTGCTCGCCGACCCGCCGCGGACGCAGACCTACTCCGACGGGTCCTGGGGCCCGCAGGACGCGCTCGACCTGCCCGGCCCGCGCGGCTGGCGGGTGCCGGAGTGAGCCCCTCGCGCAGCGAGCGCTACCTCCCGATCGCCGAGCACGGGATCATCGGCGACCTGCGCTCCGCGGCGCTCGTCGGCACCGACGGCACCGTCGACTGGTTCTGCCCGGGCCGGTTCGACGCGCCCAGCGTGTTCGCCTCGCTGCTCGACACCGACCGCGGCGGGCACTGGCGGCTCGCGCCGTGCGTCGACGAGACCGAGCTCGCCAGCCAGCAGCAGTTCTACTACCCCGACTCCAACATCCTCATCACCCGATTCCTCACCGCCGACGGCATCGTCGAGGTGCAGGACCTCATGGTGGTGCTGCGCCCGCACGACCCCGACCACCGCCAGCGGCTCGTCCGCCGGGTGACCGGGGTCCGCGGGTCGGTGCCGATGACCGTCGAGGTGGTCCCGCGACCCGACTACGCCCGGGAGACCCCGAAGGTCGAGAGCGCGGGCGCCGGCATCCGCTTCACCGGCAGCGGCGTCACCCTGGACCTGACGTCGTCGGTGGAGCTGGAGATCACCGACCACGCCGCGGGCGCGGAGTTCCGCACCGCCGAGGGGCGCACCGAGGTGTTCGTGCTGGAGGTGGACGCGACCGGGGAGCCGACCGCCTGCGACGACGCCGCGGAGGCCCTGTTCACCGGGACCGTCTCGTTCTGGAAGGACTGGCTGGCGCACTCGTCGTACACCGGGCGGTGGCGTGAGCGTGTGCACCGCTCTGCGCTCACCCTCAAGCTGCTCACCCACGAGCCGACCGGCGCGGTGATCGCGTCGCCGACGATGGGGCTGCCCGAGCAGCTGGGCGGCGAGCGGAACTGGGACTACCGCTACGTCTGGATGCGCGACGCCGCGTTCACCCTCTACGCGCTGCTGCGGCTCGGGTTCACCGAGGAGGCGGGCGCGTTCATCGGCTGGCTGTCGGGCCGGTTCGGGAGCACCCGCGACGGGGACCAGGGCCCGCTGCGCGTCATGTACACGATCGACGGCGACGAGACCCCCGACGAGGTCGAGCTCGACCACCTCGACGGCTACCGCGGCTCGCGCCCGGTGCTGGCCGGGAACGGGGCGTCGGCGCAGCTCCAGCTCGACATCTACGGCGAGATCATCGACTCGGTCTACCTGTACGACAAGTACGGCGACGGCGTCGGCCACGAGGACTGGACGAACCTCTGCACGATCCTCGACTGGCTGCGCGAGCACTGGGACTCCCCGGACGAGGGCATCTGGGAGACCCGTGCGGGCCGCCAGGACCACGTGTTCTCCCGGCTCATGTGCTGGGTCGCGGTCGAGCGGATGATCCGGATGGCGCGCCGGCGCGGCCTGCCCGGCGACGTCGGGGCCTGGACCACCACCCGCGACGAGATCTACCACCAGATCATGGACCGCGGCTGGAACCCCGACGTGGGGCCGCGCGGGTCGTTCGTGCAGCGCTACGGCGCGACCACGCTGGACGCCTCGGTGCTGCTCATGCCGATGGTGAAGTTCTGCGCGCCCACCGAGCCGCGGTTCCTGGCGACCCTGGACGCGATCAACGACGACCTCGTCGTCGACACCCTGGTGTTCCGCTACGACGTCGAGGACTCGCCGGACGGTCTCGACGGCGAGGAGGGCACGTTCTCGATGTGCTCGTTCTGGAACGTCGAGGCGATGACCAGGGCCGGACGCCTGGAACAGGCCCGGATCGCGCTGGAGAAGATGTTCTCCTACGGCAACCACCTGGGCCTCTACGCCGAGGAGATCGGCCTGACCGGGGAGCAGCTGGGCAACTTCCCGCAGGCCTTCACCCACCTGTCGCTGATCAGCTCCGCGATCAACCTGGACCGGGCGCTGGGATGAAGGGGGCCGCTCAGTGGGTGAACAGGCAGGACTCGTAGAGCCGGACCCCGTGCTCCAGGGCCTGCTCCCGGGTGACGGGGCTCTCCGGGTCCAGCCAGGCCAGCACGATCTCACCCATCCCGCCGAGACAGAAGTGCCCGGCGACGCGCAGGTCGTCGGGCTCGATCCGGGAGTCGGCGGCGCTACCGACCATGAGCTCGGCGAAGCCGCGGTTGGCGCTGCGCCGGCGCGCGAGCAGCGCAGGACAGCCGACCGCGTCGACCAGCGCCACGACCCGGCGCGGGTCGCGGTCGACGTCGTCGAACCACGCGGTGAGGGCGGCCCTGATCTGGGCGGCCGGGTTCGGGGCCGCCGACTGCACCGCGGCCATCGTGGCGGCGGCACGCTCGTCGACGACGTGGTCGAACACCGCGCACCCGAGCTCCACGCCCGAGGCGAACTCCGCCGCGGCGGAGGCGGGCAGCCCGGCCTGTTCCGCGGCCGAACGGGGGTCGACGGCGGACCAGCCGCCGTCGGCCCACTGCTGCAGGGCCGCGTCGAGGAGGGCCTCGCGGTCCCGTTCACCCCGGTCCATGCGCGCCACTATGGCACCTCTAGGGGGAACGACACCCATCTCCGGGAGCTATCCCCATCTTTGGTGATGTGCCGCCGCGGAACGTGATGGCGACGGTGAATACGCTGGAGGGCATGAGCAAAGCCGTGCTGACCGCCGTGGCGTGGCCCTACGCCAACGGCCCCCGGCACATCGGCCACGTGTCCGGCTTCGGTGTGCCCTCCGACGTGTTCGCCCGGTACCGGCGGATGGCGGGGGACCGGGTGCTGATGGTGTCCGGCACCGACGAGCACGGCACCCCGATCCAGGTCCAGGCCGACGCCGAGGGGCTGACCCCGCGCCAGCTCGCCGACAAGTACAACGGCGTGATCACCGACGACCTGCAGGGTCTCGGGCTGAGCTACGACCTGTTCACCCGGACCACGACGTCGAACCACTACCGCGTCGTGCAGGACATGTTCACCGCGCTGTACAAGAACGGCTACGTCGTCCCGAAGACGCAGCTGGGCGCGATCAGCCCGTCCACCGGCCGCACCCTGCCCGACCGCTACATCGAGGGCACCTGCCCGATCTGCGGCTACGACGGCGCCCGCGGCGACCAGTGCGACAACTGCGGCAACCAGCTCGACCCGGCCGACCTCAAGAACCCGCGCTCGCGGATCAACGGGGAGACGCCGAAGTTCGTCGAGACCGAGCACTTCTTCCTCGACCTGCCCGCCTTCTCCGAGGCGCTCGGCAGCTGGCTGTCGACCCGCACCGACTGGCGCCCCAACGTGCTCAAGTTCTCCGCCAACCTGGTGGAGAACCTCAAGCCGCGCGCCATCACCCGCGACCTGGAGTGGGGCGTGCCCGTCCCGCTCGACGTCTGGTCGGACAACCCGCTCAAGAAGATCTACGTCTGGTTCGACGCCGTCATCGGCTACCTGTCCGCCTCGGTGGAGTGGGCCCGCCGCGGCCCGGACCCGGACGCGTGGAAGCAGTGGTGGACCGACCCGGCCGCCGAGGCCTTCTACTTCATGGGCAAGGACAACATCACCTTCCACTCGGTGATGTGGCCGGCGATCCTGCTCGGGCAGAACGGCGCGGGCGACCGCGGCGGCGAGCCCGGGCCGTACGGGACGCTCGACCTGCCCAGCGAGGTCGTGTCCTCGGAGTACCTGACTATGAGCGGGTCGAAGTTCTCGACCAGCCGCGGCACCGTCATCTACGTCGGCGACTTCCTGCGCGAGTTCGGGCCGGACGCGCTGCGCTACCACATCGCCGTCGCCGGGCCGGAGAACCAGGACGTCGACTTCACCTGGGACGAGTTCGTCCGCCGGGTGAACTTCGAGCTGGCCAACGAGTGGGGCAACCTGGTCAACCGGTCCATCTCGATGGCCCACAAGAACGTGGGCGCGGTCCCCACGCCGACGGCGCCGCAGCAGGCCGACGCCGAGCTGCTCGCGTACTCGCGGGCCGGGTTCGACACCGTCGGCGGGCTGCTCGCGCGGAACCGGTTCAAGCAGGCCGCGGGTGAGGCGATGCGCGTGGTCACCGCCGCGAACCGGTACCTGTCCGACCAGGAGCCGTGGAAGCGCAAGGACGACCCGGAGCGCCGGGACACGATCCTGCACACCGCGCTGCAGGTCGTGCAGGACGCCAACACCCTGCTGACCCCGTTCCTGCCGCACGCGGCGCAGAAGGTGCACGAGGCGCTCGGCGGCACCGGGGTGTGGGCCGCGCAGCCGGAGAAGACGACCGTCGACGACCTCGGCGACGGCCCCGCCTACCCGGTCCTCACCGGCGACTACGCCGCCGAGCAGGCCCACTGGGGGTCGACGCCGATCGAGGTGGGGCGCCCGCTGGCCAAGCCGTCGCCGATCATCGCCAAGCTCGCGCCCGAGCTGGGGGAGACCGGGCCGGAGTGGGCCCCGGTCCGGAAGTGAGCGGACACGGCCGCCGGCCGCGTCCCGAGCCGCCGGAGCCGCTCGCCGCGCCGACGATCGACAGCCACACCCACCTCGACGCGTGCGGCTGCGAGACCGACGCCGACGTCGTCGCCGCGATGGACCGGGCGGCGGCGGTCGGCGTCGTCGGCGCGGTCACCATCGCCGACGACCTCGACGGCGCGCGGTTCGCCGTCCGCGCCGCGCACGCCGACGACCGGGTGTGGGCGGCCGTCGCGCTGCACCCCACCCGGACGGCACGGGTACCGGCCGCCGACCTCGCCGAGATCGAGCGGCTGGCCGTCGACGACCGCGTCGTGTCGATCGGCGAGACCGGCCTGGACTACTACTGGGACCACAGCCCGCCCGCCGCGCAGCAGGATGCGTTCCGCTGGCACATCGGGCTGGCCAAGCGCACCGGCAAGCCGCTGATGATCCACGACCGGGACGCCCACGACGACGTCCTGCGCATCCTCCGCGAGGAGGGCGCCCCGGACACCGTGGTCTTCCACTGCTTCTCCGGCGACGCCGCGATGGCCCGGGAGTGCGCCGACGCCGGGTACGTCCTGTCCTTCGCCGGGCCCGTCACCTTCAAGAACAACCACGAGCTGCGGGCCGCCGCGGCACTGGTGCCCGCCGGGCAGTACCTCGTGGAGACCGACGCGCCGTTCCTCACCCCGCACCCGCACCGCGGCCGGGCCAACGAGCCCTACGTGCTGCCGTGGATCGTGCGGGGGATCGCCGCGACCCGCGGGGAGTCCGAGGCCCTGGTCGCCGAGACGGCCCGCCGCAACGCCGAACGGATCTTCCGGCTGCGCACAACCGATTGACGCCGTCCGCCGTGACGAATGGCGGAGTAGTCGTCACTCACCGTCGATCACAGTCCGCTCGTCGCCACGCGCGCGTCGGAAACGCTGCGCCGGGTCACGGTCCGCTAACGTCCCTCGTCGTACCCGCCGGGACGGGGTCGCTCCCCCGACCCGCGGGACGACGACCGGTCCGCTCCCCAGCGACGGTTCCGCTCCCCGGCACCGCGCCGGTCGTCGTTCCCGCAGGTCATGGCCCCTCCCCGGACAGCCGAGCCCCCGGGAAGTCATGTCTTCGCGTCACGCCGCACCGCTCGCCGACGACGAGCTCACGCGACCGCTCCCCGTCATCGCGCCCGCCGGTCTCGCCGGCGACGAGGCCGGGTACGTCACCTACGAGGGCCGTCACCGCACCGCCGGTGCCCGCTCCCGGGCCGGGGTCCGGACGGCCGCTGCGGCCGCGCTGTTCTCGGTCCCGACCGGCGGCCTCGCCGCCGCGGTGCTCACCGCCCCGGCCGAGCAGCCCGCCCAGGAGCTCCAGGCCGGGCTCGCCGCGAACGCCACCGACCTCGGCACGGCGTCGATGAACCTCGACCGGCCCTCCTCGCCCGCGTCGTTCGCCCCGGTCGCCGCCCCGACCACCGGCTCGGACATCGTGAACGCCCAGATCGTCGAGTCGCAGAAGCTCCCGGCGCCGGAGCAGGAGGTGCAGGACCCGTCGCTCGACGAGGGCACCCGAACCGTCGTCGACCCAGGCCGTGAGGGCGCCCGCAGCATCATCTGGCGGGTCACCTACGACCAGGGCCGCGAGATCGCCCGCGAGCGCGTCGGCGCCGGTCAGGACACCCCTGCCATGCCGCGCGTGGTCAAGGTCGGCACCAAGAAGAAGGTCGAGGAGACCGTCGAGAAGGCCGCCGCGAAGGCGAAGTCCTCGGCGCCCGCGGTCTCGAACGGCGGGACCTGGGACAAGCTGGCCAAGTGCGAGTCCGGCGGCAACTGGGCGATCAACACCGGCAACGGCTACCAGGGCGGGCTGCAGTTCAACAAGCAGACCTGGCAGGCCTACGGCGGCGGGCAGTACGCCCCGACCGCGGACCAGGCCTCCCGCGAGGAGCAGATCGCGGTCGCGGAGAAGGTCAAGGACGACCGCGGCGGCTACAGCGCCTGGCCGTCCTGCTCCTCCAAGCTCGGCCTGAGCTGATCCCGCACGCACCCCGCCCGGGGTGCCCGGCGAGAATGGTGCCGTGAGCGACCACGGGACCGACGGCGGCCGGAGCCGGAGCATCGACGCCGACGGCGACCGGAGCCGGACCACCGCCACCGCCCGCCTGCTGGGCCCGGCCGACGTCCGGGTGCTGGCCGAGCGGCTCGGTCTGCGCCCCACCAAGAAGCTCGGCCAGAACTTCGTCCACGACGCCAACACCGTCCGCCGGATCGTGAAGTCGGCCGGCGTCGACGGCGACGACGTCGTCCTCGAGGTCGGCCCCGGTCTCGGCTCGCTCACCCTGGCGCTGCTGCCGGTCGCGGCCCGGGTGCACGTCGTCGAGATCGACCCGGTGCTGGCCGGGCTGCTCCCCGACACCGTCGCCGAGCGCGCCCCCGAGCTGGCCGGTCGCCTCACCGTGACCGGGGCCGACGCCATGCGGGTCGGCGCGGACCGGCTCGCGGCCGACGCCGGGCCCGGTGCGGCGCCGCCCACCGCGATCGTCGCGAACCTGCCCTACAACGTCGCGGTGCCGGTGATCCTGCATCTGCTCGCCGAGCTGCCGTCGCTGCGGACCGGGCTGGTCATGGTGCAGGCCGAGGTCGCCGACCGGCTCGCCGCCGGACCCGGCTCGCGCGAGTACGGCGCCCCCAGCGCCAAGCTCGCCTGGTACGCCGCCGCCCGCCGGGCCGGGCCGGTGCCGCGCGCGGTGTTCTGGCCGGTCCCCGGCGTCGACTCCGGGCTGCTGGCCTTCACCCGGCACGACCCGCCCGCCGACGCCGACCGGGCGGCGACCTTCGCGGTCGTCGACGCGGCCTTCGCCCAGCGCCGCAAGGTGCTGCGGGGAGCGCTGTCGGGCTGGGCCGGCTCGGCCGCGGCGGCCGAACAGGCCCTGCGCGCCGCGGGGGTCGACCCCACTGCCCGCGCTGAGACCCTGGCGGTGTCCGACTTCGCCCGGATCGCCCGGAACCGCCCGGCGGGGCACCCTCCCGCCTGACCGGACCGTGCCGGGGGCAGCGCATGATGGCGTGGTGACGCGGTCGAGGGAACAGGTGGTCAGCGCCGACGGGACGAACCCGTGGCCCGCGTTGTGGGCGCTGGTGATCGGGTTCTTCATGATCCTGGTCGACGCCACCATCGTCACCGTCGCGACGCCCGCGCTCCTGACCGCGCTGGACGCCGACGTCAACTCCGTGGTCTGGGTGACCAGCGCCTATCTGCTCGCCTACGTCGTCCCGCTGCTGGTCACCGGGCGGCTGGGGGACCGGTTCGGGCCCAAGCGCGTCTACCTGTGCGGGCTCGCCGTGTTCACCCTGGCCTCGCTGTGGTGCGGGCTCACGACGACCGTCGGCGCCCTGATCGTCGCGCGGGTCGCCCAGGGTTTCGGCGCCGCGATGATGACGCCGCAGACCATGGCCGTCATCACCCGGACCTTCCCGGCGGCCCAGCGCGGTCGCGCGATGAGCCTGTGGGGCGCCGTCGCCGGCGTCGCGACGCTCACCGGGCCGATCGTCGGCGGGCTCCTCGTCGGCGGCCTCGGCTGGGAGTGGATCTTCTTCGTGAACGTCCCGGTCGGGGTGATCGCCTTCGTCGCCGCCTGGCGGCTGGTGCCCTCGCTCGAGACCTCGCGCCGCCGGTTCGACGTCGTCGGTGTGGTGCTGTCCGCCGCGGGCATGTTCCTGCTGGTCTTCGGTATCCAGGAGGGCCAGAAGTTCGGCTGGAGTGCGGGGATCTGGGCGCTGATCGGCAGCGGCGTCGTCGTGCTGGTCGCGTTCGTGTGGTGGCAGCGGGTCACCACCAGCGAGCCGCTGGTCACGCTGCGCCTGTTCCGGGACCGCAACTTCTCGCTGGCCAACATCGCGATCTGCACCGTCGGCTTCGCGATCACCGCGCAGGGCTTCCCGCTGATGATCTACGCGCAGAGCGTGCGCGGCTTCACCCCGACCCAGGCCGCGCTGCTGCTCGCGCCACTGGCGATCTTCTCCGGCGTGCTCGCGCCGTACACCGGTCGGCTGACCGATCGCGTCCACCCGCGGCTGATCGGCGGCTTCGGGATGTCGACGTTCGTCATCGCGCTGGCCTGGCTGGCGTGGGTGATGGGCCCGGACACCCCGGTCTGGCAGCTGCTGCTGCCGCTCACCCTGCTCGGCATCTCCAACTCCTGCGTCTGGGCGCCGATCTCCACCAGCGCCACCCGTAACCTGCCGATGGACCAGGCCGGATCCGGGTCGGGTGTCTACAACACGACCCGTCAGGTCGGCGCGGTGCTCGGCAGTGCGGGCATCGCGGTGCTCATGGAGTCGCGGATCGCCGCGCTCGTCCCGGGCGCGTCGGCGATCGGCGGCTCCCCGGAGGTCGCCGCGACCGGCGGCCCGCTGCCCGAGGTGCTCCGCGACCCCTTCGCGACGGCGATGGCCCAGTCGATGCTGCTGCCCGCGGTCGTGCTGGTGATCGGGTTCGTGGCCGTCGCCTGCTTCGCGACGCCGCGCCACCTGGTCGAACGCCGCGCGGCCGCGGAGCGCACCGGCTCCGCGGAGTCACTCACCCGGTAGCTCCTCCTCCGGGAGCGGACGCCTCCTCCGGGAGCGGGCGTCGGCGGTGGGCCGGCTGATCGGTCAGGCGGCGGTCCGCACCGGGCGGTCGCGGATGCCTGGTGTGCGAATTCGCTTACCCGGTAAGCGAATTCGCCGGAGAGACGGTATCGGTGGGGACGATCCCGGTGTCGACGGTGGGAGATCGGGCGGCGGTGGGTAGGGGGGCGGTGTCGGGTGGGGCGGGCGTTGGCCGTCCCACCGGCGGCGCTGTCCTGCCCGTCGGATCGCGCGGGTGCCGGTTCTCCGAGTTCGCTTACCGGGTAAGCGAACTCGGAGGGGGACGGGTGCCCGCGACCGGGCTGATCGACCTGCCGCGTCACCCGGTGCCGCGCCACCGGGGTCGGATCGGCCGAGGTCGGTCCGCCGGGGCCCGGCCGGCCGGACTGGGCAGTGCGGCCGGCCCGGCCGGACCGGTGAGCCCGGCCACCCCGGATGCCGGGCGGCGGCGGCCCGTCCCGTGCTGCCCGTAGGGTTGAGCGGTGCTGTCCGCCGTGCCGCGACCGGTCACCGTCCGGGTTCCCGCGAAGATCAACCTGCACCTCGCCGTGGGCGGGGTGCGGCCGGACGGCTTCCACGACCTCGTCACGGTGTTCCACGCCGTCAGCCTGTTCGACGAGATCTCGGTCGAGCAGGCGCAGGAGCCCGCGCTGGAGGTGCACGGCGACGGAGTCGCCGAGGTGCCGCTGGACGCCACCAACCTGGCCTGGCGAGCGGTCGAGCTGCTCGCGGAGAAGGCCGGGCGCGCCCCGGACGTGCGGGTGACCCTGCGCAAGGGCATTCCGGTCGCGGGCGGCATGGCGGGCGGCTCCGCGGACGCGGCGGGCACGCTCGTCGCGCTGTCGTCGCTGTGGCGGCTGGAGCTGGGCCGCGACGAGCTGGCCGAGCTGGCCGCCGAGCTCGGATCGGACGTCACGTTCGGCCTGCACGGCGGCACCGCGCTCGGCACCGGCCGCGGCGAGAAGATCATCCCCGTGCTCGCCCGGCACCGGCTGCACTGGGTGATCGCGCTTGCCCGCGGCGGGCTGTCCACACCGGCGGTGTTCTCCGAGCTGGACCGGCTGCGCGGCGACGGCCCGATCGCCGAGCGGCCGGTCGAGCCCGTCCTGGAGGCACTGTCCTCCGGGGACCCGCGGCGGCTCGCGCTCAACCTGGGCAACGACCTGCAGGTGGCCGCCGTCTCGATGGCCCCGGACCTGCGCCGCACCCTGCGGGCCGGGGTCAACTCCGGCGCGCTCGCCGGGCTGGTGTCCGGGTCCGGGCCGACCTGCGCGTTCCTGTGCGCCGACGCCGACTCGGCCGTCGAGGTCGCGACCGAGCTCGCCGGCATGGGGGTGTGCCGGACGGTACGGGTCGCCCACGGCCCGGCCGGCGGCGCCCGCATCGTCGACACCTCCGAGACCGGCGGCGACCACCCCCCCGACCGCGGCGGTCCCTCGAGCTCCGGCTCGTGGCCCCCGGTCCGTGCCTGACCTTCCCGACGGTGGAGACGTAGTTGCCCGAGAACCTGCTCAACCTGGAGAACGTCACCGCGCACGTGCCCGGTGACGCCAGCCGTGTCCTGCTCGACGGCGTCTCGCTCGGTGTCGAGCGCGGCGACCGGATCGGCGTCGTCGGCCTCAACGGCGGCGGGAAGTCGACCCTGCTCGACGTGATCACCGGCGACCGGCCCGTCGAGGGCGGCCGGGTCAGCCGCCTCGGGGGCCTGCGGATGGCGCACCTGGTGCAGCACGACCGCTTCCCGGCCGGATCGACGGTGCGCGACATCGTCCTCGCCGAGTACGGCGCCGACCACGAGTGGGCCGCCGACGCCCGGGTCCGCGACGTCCTCGACGGGCTCGCCATCTCCGACATCGAGCGGCCCACCGACGGCCTGTCCGGCGGCGAGAAGCGCCGGGTCGCGCTCGCCGCGGCGCTGATCGGGGAGCTCGACCTCGTCGTCCTCGACGAGCCCACCAACCACCTCGACGTCGAGGGCATCGGCTGGCTCGCGACGCACCTGACGGCGCGGCGGATCGCACTCGTCGTCGTCACCCACGACCGCTGGTTCCTCGACACCGTCTGCACCCGGACCTGGGAGGTCGCGAACGGGCGCGTCGAGTCCTACACCGGTGGCTACGCCGACTGGGTCTACGCCCGCGCCGAGCGCGGCAGGCAGGCCGACGCCGCCGAGCAGCGCCGCCGCAACCTGGCCCGCAAGGAGCTGGCCTGGCTGCGCCGCGGTCCGCCCGCCCGGACCTCGAAGCCCCGCTACCGGATCGAGGCCGCGGAGGCCCTGATCGCCGACGTGCCCGCGCCGCGCGACACCGTCGAGCTGATGGCGTTCGCGACCAACCGGCTCGGGCGCACCGTGCTGGAGCTGGAGGACGCGACCGTCTCCGTCGCCGGGCGCACCCTGCTCGACGACGTGACCTGGCGGCTCGGCCCGGGCGACCGGGTGGGCATCGTCGGGGTCAACGGCTCCGGCAAGACGACGCTGCTGCGTGCCCTGTCCGGGGAACGCGCGCTCGACTCGGGCCGGCGTGTCCAGGGCAGCACCGTGAAGATGGCGCAGCTGTCGCAGGAGCTCGTCGACCTGCCCGCCGAGATGCGCGTGCTGGAGGCCACCGAGGCCGTCGCCAAGTACGTGCGGTTCGGCAAGCAGGAGATGACCGCGTCGCAGGTACTGGAGCGGCTCGGGTTCCCCGCGGCCCGCCAGTGGACCCCGGTCGGACGCCTGTCCGGTGGTGAGCGACGGCGGTTGCAGCTGACCCGGCTGCTGATGGACGAGCCCAACGTCCTGCTGCTCGACGAGCCCACCAACGACCTGGACGTCGACACCCTCGCCGGGCTGGAGGACCTCCTCGACGGCTGGCCGGGCACCCTGGTGGTCGTCAGCCACGACCGTTACCTCACCGAGCGGGTCTGCGACCAGGTCGTCGCCCTGTTCGGCGACGGACACCTCACCCACCTGCCCGGCGGGATCGGCGAGTACCTGACCCGCCGTGCCGCCACCGGCCACGGCCCTGCCGGGGCCGCACCGACCGCGCCGGTACCGGCCGGTGCGCCCGTCGCACAGGCGGCCGGGCCGAAGGCGAGCGCCGCGGAGCAGCGGGCCGCCCGCAAGGACGCCCAGCGCCTGGAACGACGGATGGGGCAGCTCACCGCGCAGGAGGAGAAGCTGCACGCCCGGCTCGCCGAGGCCGCCACCGAGCCCGGCCGGCTGATGGAGCTGGACCGGGAGCTGAAGGCCGTCGTCGCCGAGCGCGAGAGCGTCGAGCTGGAGTGGTTCGAGGCCGCCGAGCGCGCCGAGGGATGAGGGGTCTCTCCTACCCAGGTAGGAGGGACCCCGGGTAAGAAATCAGTAGTTCGACCGATCCGCGGCACCCGGGTGCGCGGATACCGTCGCACTCGCGTCACGGCGGGCTGGGGAGCCTCGCCGGGGCGCGGGGGGAGAGACGGGCCGGTTCCGTCGCCACAGTCGGGGGGTGGCGACGGGACCGGGCTCGTGGCGGTGAGTCCGCCGCCCGCGGCTGTCACCGCGATGCGGGCCGAGCAGCCGGATCGACATCATGGTCATTGTGCCCCGGAACGATGTCGGGGTGTCGTGGCACGGTGGGACCGTGGAACTGGATGACGAGTTCGTCGTGGACGGTCACCGGGTGCGCTGGACCGCACGGGGCTCGGGACCGCCGGTGGTGTTCTGCCACGGCACCCCCTGGTCGTCGTGGCTGTGGGCGCCGATCGCCGCGGCGGTGGCCGGGTCGCACCGGGTCCTGCTGTGGGACATGCCGGGCTACGGGGCGTCCGGGCACAGCGCGGACGTCTCGCTCGGCGTACAGGGCCGGGTGCTGGCCGGGCTGCTCGAGCGGTGGGACCTGCCCGAGCCGCCGCACGTCGTCGCCCACGACTACGGCGGCGCCGTCGCCCTGCGTGCGCACCTGCTGCACGGCGCGGCCTACCGGTCGCTGACGCTGGTCGACGTCGTCGCGCTCGCCCCGTGGGGCTCGCCGTTCTTCCGGCTGGTGCGGGAGAACGCCGAGGTGTTCGCGGCGCTGCCGGGGCCGCTGCACGAGGCCCTCGTCCGGGCCTACGTGCGGGGTGCCGCGCACCGGCCCCTGCGGCCCGCCGACGAGGACGCGCTGGTCGGGCCGTGGTTGGGCGAGCAGGGTGCGGCCGCGTTCTACCGCCAGATCGCGCAGGCCGACCAGCGCTTCACCGACGAGGTCGAGCCGCGCTACGGCGAGCTGGACCTGCCGGTGCGGGTGGTGTGGGGCACCGAGGACACCTGGATACCGGTCGACCGCGCGCACCGGTTGACCGCAGCGGTACCGGGGGCTGAGCTGCACCTGGTGCCCGGGGCAGGGCACCTGATCCAGCTCGACGCCCCGGAGGCGCTCACCGCGCTGGTGCTGGGGGCACTCAGCCGGACGCCGTGACCACCTTCGCCAGCTCGTCGAGCTTCGCGAGGGTCTCGGACTCGGGCAGTGTCGGGAGCAGGAAGGTGACCCGCTCGACGCCCGCCTCGGCGTACCCCGCGACGACATCCGGGTCCGGCTCCCCGCCGAACACCGTGGTCGGCACGTCCGGCTTGCCCCGCTCGGCGAGGTCGTCACGGACGCGGCGGATCTCGTCGAAGGAGGTGTGCCCGCGCGGGAGCCAGCCGTCGCCGACCTCGGCGAGCCGGTTCAGCGCGGCCTCGCTCTCCCCGCCCAGGTAGATCGGCGGGGTGCGCACCGGCTTGGGCCAGGAGAAGGACCGCTCGACGTCGAGGTGGTCGCCGTGGAACTCGGCCTCGTCCTCGGTCCACAGCGCCCGCAACGCGTGCAGCTGCTCGGTCATCAGTGGTCCCCGGGTCCTCGGGTCGACGCCGTGGTTGCGCATCTCCTCGCGGTTCCACCCCGCGCCGACGCCGAACAGCAGCCGTCCGCCGGACACCAGGTCGAGGCTGGCGGTCTGCTTGGCGGTGTGGATGATGTCGCGCTGCGGCAGGAGCGCGATCCCGGTGCCCAGGAGCAGGTCGGTGGTCGTCCCCGCCATCGCGGTGAGCGCGACGAACGGGTCGAGGGTGCGGTAGTACACCCGCGGCAGGTCGCCCCCGCCGGGGTAGGGCGACTCCCTGCTGGTGGGGATGTGCGAGTGCTCGGCGAGGAACACCGAGTCGAAACCGCGTTCCTCCAGCGCCCGGCCCAGCGGCCCGGGACGGATGCCCTCGTCGGTCACGAACGTTGCGATACCGAACTTCATGACCCCCGGGTACCCGTCGGGCCGGACGGTCACGCCCCCCCGGCCAGCCGGTCCAGCAGCAGGGCCTCCGCCAGCACCCCGCGCCCGAACATGCCCAGGTGCAGACTCTCGTCGATGCCGTGCCAGCGGCTGGCCGGATCCCCGACGCCGGTGACCAGCACCGCCGCGCCCGGGAACGTCCGGGCGAACTCGGCGATGAACGGGATGGACCCGCCGATGCCGGTCTCGACGGCGTCGTTGCCGTAGGCGGCGGAGAACGCGGCGCGGGCGTGGTCGTAGACCTCGCCGGCCGACGACAGGCTGAACGGCTCGGCGACGCCGTGGCCGGGCGTCACCGACACGTGCGCGCCCCACGGGACGTTGGCCTCCAGGTGCTCCGCCAGAGCGCGCTGGGCCTCGCGGGCGTCCTGGCCGGGGGCCAGCCGCATGCTGACCATCGCGCGGGCGCGGGGGAGCAGCACGTTCGAGGCCTCGGCGACCTTCGGCGCGTCGATCCCCAGCACCGCGACGGCGGGGGCGTGGTTGACCCGGTCCGGGATCGAGCCGGTGCCGAGCAGCTCGACGCCGTCGAGCAGGCCCGCGTCGGAGCGGTAGGTCGCCTCGTCCGGGTCGGGCGCGTCGGAGCTGCCGCGCACCAGGCCGGGGACGGCGACCTCGCCCTTGTCGTCGTGCAGGGTGGCCAGGGTGCGGCACAGCGCGGTCAGCGCGTCCCCGACCGGGCCGCCGTAGACCCCGGAGTGCACCGGACGCTCCAGCATCGACACCTCGACGACGACGTCGACCAGGCCGCGCAGGCTGGTGGTCAGCGCCGGCACGTCGACGGCCGGGTTGGCGGCGTCGGCGATCACGATGACGTCGGCGGAGAGCTTCTCGCGGTGCTCGGCCAGGAGCGCGGTCAGCGTGGGGGAACCGGACTCCTCCTCGCCCTCGATGAACAGCACGACCCCGACCGGCGGCCGTCCCTCGTAGGCGCGGAGCACGGCGAGGTGGGTCATGACGCCGGCCTTGTCGTCGGCGGCGCCACGGCCGTAGAGCCGCCCGTCGCGCTCGGTCGGCTCGAACGGCGGGCTGGTCCACTCGTCGTCGCCGCCGGTGGGCTGGACGTCGTGGTGGGCGTAGAGCATGACCGTCGGCATGCCCTCGGGTGCGGGCCAGTGCGCGACGACGGCCGGGGCCCCGCCGTCGGCGGAGAGGATCTCGACCGAGGCGGCGCCCGCGTCGCGGGCCAGCGTCGCGACGGCGTCCGCGGAGCGGCGGGTGTCCTCGGCGTGTGCCGGGTCGGCCCAGATGCTCGGGATGCGGACCAGCGCCTCGAGGTCCGTGCGCGCGCCCGGGAGGACGGCGTCGACGGCGGCGGAGAGGTCGGCGGGAGCGGGGTCGGTGTGCGGCTCGGCCATGCGCCCGGATGCTACGCCGCGGCGCGTCGCGTACGGCCGGTCGTCGATCGTGCCGCCCCGCACGGGCGGTTCGTCGCTACATTCGGGCCCATGTCCCGATTCCTGGCGACGTTGCTGGAGTCCGCGACCGTTCCCGGCGGGCTCGCCCGTGGGATGACGACGGGGGAGCCGCGCGAGCCCGTGCGGCGTTCCTGGGCGGAGGTGCACGAGACGGCCCGCGGGATCGCGGACGCCCTGCGACGCCCCGGCGAGGACGGCGGCCCTGCCCTGCCCTTCGGCGGCGCCGTCGGGGTGCTGGCCGGCGAGCCCGCGGCGATCGCCCCCGCCGCGCAGGCGGTGTGGCTGTGCGGCGGCAGCGTGACGATGCTGCACCAGCCGACCCCGCGCACCGACCTCGCCGAGTGGGCCGCCGACACCGTGACCACCCTGGGCATGGTCGACGCCGCGATGGTGCTGCTCGGCCCGCCCTTCGACGCGCTCGCGCCGGTGCTGACCGAGCGGGGCGTCCCGTTCCGGATGCTCGACTCGCTGACCGGCGACCCCGCCGCGTTCGTCGCGGACGCCGCGGTCGCCGACGAGGACGACACCGCGCTGCTGCAGCTCACGAGCGGTTCCACCGCCGCCCCGAAGGCCGTGCGGATCACCCACGCGAACCTGCACGCCAACATCGGCGCCATGGTGACCGCGTCCGCTCTGGACGTCGCGACCGACCGGATGGTGTCGTGGCTGCCGCTGTTCCACGACATGGGGATGGTCGGGTTCCTGACCGTCCCCATGACGGTCGGGCTGGACCTGGTCACCGTCACCCCCGCGGACTTCCTGGGCCGCCCGCGGCTGTGGGCCGAGCTGATCTCGTCCTACGGCGGCACCGTCACCGCGGCCCCGAACTTCGCCTACGCCGTGCTGGCCCGCCAGCTCGCCCGGGTCGACGACGGCGCGCTCGACCTCTCCTCGCTGCGGCTGGCGCTCAACGGCGCCGAGCCGGTGGACCCGGCGGCCGTCGCGGCGTTCACCGACGCCGGTGCCCGCTTCGGGCTGCGACCGGAGTCGGTGCTGTGTGCCTACGGGATGGCGGAGACCGCGCTCGGGGTGTCCTTCGCGCCCGTCCACACCGGGCTGAAGGTGGACCGGGTCGACGCCGAGTCCCTGGAGGCGCACCGGCGCGCCGAGCCCGCGGGCACCGGTCCGGCGCGGGAGTTCCCCGAGCTCGGACCGCCGCTGCCCGGGATCGAGGTGAAGGTCGTCGGCAGCGGCGGTCACGTGCTGGGCCCCCGGGAGGTCGGGGTGCTGCACCTGCGCGGAGACGCCGTGACGCCCGGCTACCTCACCGTCGACGGCCCGGTGTCCACCCAGGACCGCGACGGCTGGTTCGACACCGGGGACGAGGGCTACCTGACCCCCGACGGCGCCGTCGTGGTGTGCGGCCGCACCAAGGACGTGATCATCATGGGTGGGCGCAACATCTACCCGACCGACATCGAGCGGGCCGCCGGTGCGGTCGAGGGCGTGCGCGCGGGCAACGTCGTCGCGGTCCGGATCCCGGCAGGTGACGGGCGGCACCGGGAGTCGTTCGCCGTCGCCGTCGAGGCGAAGGGGGCCGACGGCCCCGAGGCGGTGCGTGCCATCCGCGACGACGTGATCCGCCGCGTCGTCTCCGCGGTGGGGGTGCGGCCGGCCGAGGTCGCGGTGCTGGCGCCGGGGAGCCTGCCGAAGACGCCGTCGGGGAAGCTGCGCCGCGCCGCGACGGCGGACCTGCTCACCGCCCGCCGCTGACCCGGACGCACGGGAGCCCCGGTCCCTGCGAGGGACCGGGGCTCTCGTGGAGGGCGGGGCTCAGCCCGACAGCGGGTGGAACCGGTTCTGCGCCGGCTCCAGGCCCTCGGACAGCAGGGCCTCGGCGGCGTCCGCGGCGAGGTCCAGACCGAGGTCGAGCTCCTTGTTCTCCACGCCGGAGAACCGCTTGAGCACGTAGTCCGCCGGATCCTGGCGACCCGGCGGCCGGCCGATGCCGAACCGCACGCGCAGGTAGTCCTTCGTGCCGAGCGCCTTGCTGATCGAGCGCAGGCCGTTGTGCCCGCCCTCGCCACCACCGCGCTTGAGGCGGACCACGCCGAAGTCGAGGTCCAGCTCGTCGTGGACGACGATCACCTCGGTCGGCGGGATCGAGAAGTACTGCACGAGCCCGGCGACCGGGCCACCCGAGAGGTTCATGTACGTCCGGGGGACGGCCAGGGTCACCGGGCGACCGGCGAGCCGGCCCTGCGCGATGTCGGAGTTCGACCGCTTGTGCGCGGAGAACCGGCCGGCGCCGGCCCGCGTCGCCAGCAGTGCGGCGACGCGGGTACCGACGTTGTGCCGGGTGCCCTCGTAGTCCGGACCCGGGTTCCCGAGTCCGACGACGAGAGCCGGCCCCGGCACGGGGCTCACTTGTCGGAGGACTCGGAGTCGCCCTCGGAGTCCGCGGAACCCTCGACGGAGTCGCCCTCGGTCTCGGCCTCGGCGGCCTGCTCCTCGTCGGACGGCTCCTCGACCACACCGGCGCCCTCGGCGTCGACCTCGGCCTCGAGGTCCTCCTCGGTCGGGGCCGGGACGACCTGCACGACGAGGTACTCCTCGTCGGTGCGCAGCTCGACGCCACCGGGGAGCTTCAGGTCCTTGGCGAAGTACTGGGTGCCGATCTCGGCGTCCTCCACGGAGATCTCGATGTTCTCCGGGATGTTCAGCACGTCGGCCTCGACCAGGACGGTGTTGAGGTCCTGGGTGACCAGCGAGCCGGGGGCGGCCTCGCCGGTGACGACGACGTCGAGCTCGACCTCGACCTTCTCACCACGCTTGATGACGAGCAGGTCGACGTGCTCGATGTAGGGGCGCAGCGGGTGCACGACCACGGTCTTGGTCAGCGCGAGCTGCGGGCTGCTGCCGTCGACGTCGAGCTCCAGCACGGCGTTGCGGCCCTGCTCGCGGACGACCGCGGCGAACTGCAGCGACGGCAGCGACAGGTGGACGGGGTCGGTCCCGTGGCCGTAGAGGACGGCGGGGATCTTGCCGGCGCGACGGGTGCGGCGGGCGGCGCCCTTGCCGAACTCGGTCCGGGTCTCGGCGGGAATGCGGGTCTGGGCCACGGGAACTGCTCCTCGAACTGTCTGCGGTGGAAGGCGCGCGCGGCGAGGAGCCGACCGGGATCGGCCCACGTCGATCACGGCGGGTCAAGAGTGCACCCGCCCTCGCCGCGGAGATGCCGAGAAGCCTACGCCAGGCCCGTGGTCGTCCTGGGGCCAGCCCCCCGGGACGACCACGGAACCGGCTGCTCAGGCCACAGAGTGGGGCACGCCGGGGCCCGGGTCGATGCGGTGGGGGCCGTTCTTGCCGGGCTTGACGTCGAAGTCGAAGATCCCGGTCGGCAGGTAGACCGTCGAGCACGAGTTCGGGATGTCCACCACACCGGACAGCCTGCCCTCGATCGGCGCCGCCCCGAGGATCATGTAGGCCTGGATCGGGGAGTAGCCGAAGTTCGTCAGGTAGTCGATCGCGTGCAGGCAGGCCCGCTGGTACGACAGGTGCGAGTCGAGGTAGCGCTGCTCGCCGTCGAGGGTGACCGAGGTGCCGGAGAACGCGATCCACTCGCTGTACTGCGGGTCGGTGTTGCCCGGCACGAAGATCGCGTTCTCGGACACGCCGTAGGTCGCCATGCCGCCCTTGATGACGTCGACGTGCAGGTCGATGAACCCGCCCATCTCGATCGCACCGCAGAAGGTGATCTCGCCGTCGCCCTGGGAGAAGTGCAGGTCGCCCATCGACAGGTTCGCCCCGTCGACGAACACCGGGTAGAACACCCGGCTGCCCTTGGTGAGGTTCTTGATGTCCTGGTTGCCGCCGTTCTCCCGGGGTGGCGCGGTGCGCGCGGCCTCCGCGGCGGCCCGGTCGAAGTCGGCGCCGGTCAGCGCGCCGAGGATGGCCGAGTCCGGATTCGGCGGCAGGGCCAGCGGCGGCACCCGCTCCGGGTCGGTGTCGATCAGCGCCTGCTCGCGGGCGTTCCAGCGGCCGAGCAGCTCGGGCGACGGCGCCGTCCCCATCAGCCCGGGGTGGACGATCCCGGTGAACGACACCCCCGGGACGTGCCGGGAGGTGGCCGTCCCGCCCTGGAAGTCCCAGATGACCTTGTAGGCGTCGGGGAACTGCTCGGTGAGGAAGCCGCCGCCGTTGCGGGTGGCGAACACGCCGGTGTAGCCCCAGCCCTGCCCGGCCAGCGGCCCGGAGTCCTCCTGCGGGATCGGCCCGACGTCGAGGATGTCGACGATCAGCAGGTCACCCGGCTGCGCCCCGTCGACGGCGATCGGCCCGGACAGCACGTGCACCCCGGCCAGCGGCGCGTTCAGGATGTCGTCGGCGGAGTCGTCGTTGTGGATGGCGCCGTCGAACCACTCGCGGCAGTCGACCCGGAACGTGTCCCCGGGCTTGACGTGGACCTGCGCCGGGATGTCGGGGTGCCACCGGTTGTGGCCCGTCAACTGCTGGTCGGTGAAGGTCCTGGTGCTGTCGAGGGGGAAGACGTTCCTGGGCATCGGACACTCCCGGGGTCGGTGCGGACGCGGGCGGGGCGGAGGGGTGAGGCGGTCGGCGCGGCGCAGGTCGACGCGGTCAGGGCCGCGGCAGACCGCGGGTGGCGGGGTGCAGCGGCGGCCCGCCGGGGCGTAGCGGGCGCGGGGGTGGGGCGGAGACGACCTGCGGTTCGTGGGCGGTGGCCGTGGTGCGGTCGATCAGGGCCACCCGGCCGCGGTCGGCGAGGCCGAGCATCGGTGCGGTGATGACGCGCGGGGACTGCTCCCCACAGGTGGGGCAGCGCGCCGTCGCGGGGGCGCTGCCGATCGGGTGCCGTTCCTCGACGGGGCCGTCGGCCCCGCACCGGTAGACGTAGAGCGCCACGGTCGTACCTCCCGGCACGCCGGGCGACCCGACATGCATCTGAGGAAATATTTTCCTGGGAAAGTACGACCGACGGGCCGGGGTGTCAACGGACCCGTCAGAGTTGCTGGACGACGTCCCAGGCGACCCCGTCGGCGACGGCGAGGAACACCTGCTGGCGCAGGTGCCGCCCGTGCACCTCGACGGTTCCGCGCGGGCTCTCGTAGGCCAGCCCCTCGGCGACCGCGGTCATCGCCGGGACCTCCGGCGACCCGGCCCGGCGCATGAGCTCGGTCAGCAGCCGGACGCCCTCGTAGCAGGACTCGCCGAGGCTGTTGAGCACCGGCGCGTCCGGGCCGAAGCGGTGGGCGTGCGCGGCCGCGAAGTCCAGCCCGGACGCCGTCGCCAGGTCCTCGAAGTAGCCGGCCGAGGTGAGCAGGCCGCGGGTGTTCTCCGGGCCCGAGGCGAGCAGCACGTTCTCCTCGATCAGCGAGCTGAACCGCAGGATCTCCCGGTCCAGCCCGACGGCGCAGAACGCCCGGTTGAACTCGACGGCGTCGTTGCCGATCAGCAGCATCAGGACGGCGTCGCAGCCGCTCGCCTCGACCCGGAGCAGCACGCGCGAGAAGTCCTCGGTGCCCAGCGGGACGTACATCTCGTCGCAGACCGTCCCGCCGATCCGGCGCAGGTGCTCGGTCGCGACCTGCGCGGACCGACGCGGCCACACGTAGTCGTCGCCGACGATCGTCCAGCGGCGCACCCCGGCGGCCCCGGCGAACCAGCTCAGCGACGGGCCCAGCTGCAGGTCCGGGGTCTCCCCGGTCAGGAACAGCCCCGGTCGCTGCTCGCCGCCCTCGTACAGGGCGGTGTAGGCGTAGGGCACCCGCCCGCGGATCCGGGGCGCGACGGCCTCGCGGACCGCCGAGATGTGCCAGCCGGTGACCGCGTCCACGGCGCCGGCACTGACCAGCGCGTCGAGCTCCGCGGCGACGACGGCGGGTGGCGCGCCGCCGTCGACCGGCACCAGGTTCAGCTCCCGGCCGAGCACCCCGCCCGCGGCGTTGACCTCCTCGGCGGCCAGCGTCGCGCAGGTCTCGCAGGACGGGCCGAAGATGCCCGCCGGACCCTGCAGCGGGACGACCAGCGCCACGTTGAGCACCTCGCTCCCGCGCGCCGGCACGGCCGTCGCGCGCCCGGGGTCCGGGAACGGAGTCATGCAGGTGACGCTATCCATCGTGGCGTCGCCCACCTAGCGCCTCGTCGGAAAACGTCCGGTTACGATGCGCTCATGTCGGAGCCCGCGGAACACGTGCGGCCGTCCGGGGACGAGTCGCTGCGCCTGCTCTGCGCGGTGGGCCGGACCCTGGACCAGGAGCTCGACGAGGCCCTGCGCGGCCGCGGGTCCGACGTCGACCAGTGGCGGGTGCTCGGCCTGCTCGCCTCGCGCGGCGGCTGCACGATGAGCGTGGTCGCCGAGCACGCGCTGCTGCTGGCGCCGCGGGCGACCAAGCTCGTGGACCGGATGACCGCGGCGAACCTCGTGCACCGCAGGCCCGACGTCGTCGACCGGCGCCGGGTGCTCGTCGTCGCCACCGAGCGGGGCCGCGCGGCACTCGCGGAGTGGGACGCCGCGGCGGCCGGGGTGCTGGACCGCTACCGGCACCTGCTGGGTTCCGACGCGGCCCTGTTCGACGACGTGCTGCGGCGGCTGCAGGACGCCACCGGCCGGGCCGGGGTGCCGGGTCTGGCAGGGCTGGCCACCGAGGGCTGAGGCGGAACGACCGACGGCGCCCCACCCGCGGGTGGGGCGCCGTCGGCGAACGTGCGGAGTGCTCAGGCGTTGCCGTCGAACAGGCTCGTGACCGAGCCGTCCTCGAACACCTGGTGGATCGCCTCGGCCAGCAGCGGGGCGATCGGCAGCACGGTCATGCTGTCGAACCGCTTCTCGGCCGGGATCGGCAGCGAGTCGGTGAAGATGACCTCCGACGCGCCGCAATTCGCCAGGCGCTCGGTGGCCGGACCGGACAGCACGCCGTGGGTGGCGGCCACGATCACGTCCGAGGCGCCCTCCTTGAGCAGCACCTCGACCGCCTTCGCGACGGTGCCACCGGTGTCGATCATGTCGTCGATGACCACGCAGCAGCGGCCCTCGATCTCACCGACCACCCGGTTCGCGACGGCCTCGTTCGGCTTGAGCGGGTCCCGGGTCTTGTGGATGAACGCCAGCGGGGTCCCGCCGAGGGTCTCGGCCCAGCGCTCGGCCAGGCGTACCCGGCCGGAGTCGGGGGAGACGACCGCGAAGTTGTCGGTCGGCCGGGTGCTCTTGATGTGCTGGGCGAGCACCGGCAGCGCGAACAGGTGGTCGACGGGGCCGTCGAAGAAGCCCTGGATCTGCGAGGTGTGCAGGTCCAGGGTCAGGATCCGGTCGGCGCCCGCGGTCTTGAACATGTCCGCGACGAGGCGGGCCGAGATGGGCTCGCGGCCGCGGTGCTTCTTGTCCTGGCGGGCGTAGCCCCAGAACGGCATGACCGCGGTGATCCGCTTGGCCGACCCGCGCTTGAGCGCGTCGACCATGATCAGCTGTTCCATGATGGCGTCGTTGATCGGGGCGGAGTGCGCCTGGATCACGAACGCGTCGGACCCGCGGACCGACTCCTCGAAGCGGCAGAAGATCTCGCCGTTCGCGAAGGAGTAGGCCGACTGCGGGGTGACCGTGACGTCGAGCTCCTTCGCCACGTGCTCGGCGAGCTCCGGGTGCGCCCTCCCCGAGAACAGCATCATGTTCTTCTTGGGAGTGCCTGCGATCGCGCTCACCGTGCGGTGCCTCCTCGGCTGAGGTCTCTCGGGTCTGTCGTACCGGCGGAGGTGGTGTGACCTGCGCCGTCGTTGCTGGTCGTGCCGTTCGTGGACGGGTCGCTGCCCGCCCGCTGTGCCGCCTCGGCGGCGGGGGTTCCGGGCCGCTTGCGCGGCACCCACCCCTCGATGGTGCGCTGTGCTCCACCCGACACCGCGAGCGCCCCCGGCGGGACGTCGTCGCGGAGCACGGTCCCGGCGCCGGTGTAGGCGCCGTCCCCGACCGTGACCGGGGCGATGAACATGGTGTCCGACCCGGTCTTCACGTGGGATCCGATGACGGTCCGCTGCTTGCGGACGCCGTCGTAGTTGACGAACACCGACGAGGCGCCGATGTTGCTCATCTCGCCGATCGTCGCGTCCCCGACGTAGGTCAGGTGCGGGACCTTGGTGCCCGCGCCGATGTCGGAGTTCTTGACCTCGACGAACGTGCCGATCTTGCCGCGCTCGCCGAGTACGGCGCCCGGGCGCAGGTAGGCGAACGGCCCGACCGCGGCGCCGGGCCCGATCCGGGACCCCGACCCGTGGGTGCGGACGACGCTCGCGCCGGCCCCGACGACGGTGTCGGTCAGCGTGGTGTCGGGCCCGATGACCGCGGCCTCGTCGACCTCGCACGCGCCGTGCAGCTGGGTGCCCGGGTGCAGGACGACGTCGCGCGCGAGCCGCACGTCGACGTCGACACGGGTGGTGGCGGGGTCGACCACGGTGACCCCGGCCAGCATCCACTCCCGCAGCACGCGGCGGTTCAGTTCCGCGCCGAGCTCGGCGAGCTGGACGCGGTCGTTCACGCCGCGCACGCGCCACTCGTCGTCGCAGCGGACGGCGTGCACCGTCCGGTCCGCGGCGACGGCGGCGGCGACCAGGTCGGTGAGATAGAGCTCCTGCTGCGCGTTGTGCGCGGCCAGGCCCGCGATGCCCGCGCGCAGGAACGCGGCGTCGAAGGCGTAGACGCCCGAGTTGACCTCCGCGATGGCCCGCTGCTCCGGTGTCGCGTCGGTCTGCTCGACGATCCCGGTGACGGCTCCGTCGGCGGTGCGCACGATCCGGCCGTAGCCGGTGGGGTCGGCGACCTCGCAGGTCAGAAGGGTGACCGCGGCGCGGCGGCCGGCGTGCTCGGTGACCAGCGCGGACAGGGTCGCGGTGTCGAGCAGCGGGACGTCGCCGTAGGTGACCAGGACGGTGCCGGTCAGGTCCGCGGGGAGCGGGGTGAGGCCGCTGCGGACCGCGTCGCCGGTGCCGAGGCGCTGCTCCTGGACGGCGGTGGTGGCGGTGCGCCCGAGGGCGGCGGAGATGCCGTCGACGGCCTGCTCCACCCGCTCGCGCTCGTGTCCGACGACGACCACGAGGTGCTCGGGCGCGGTACCGGCCAGTGCGTGCACCGCGTGGCCGAGCATGCTGCGCCCGCCCAGCTCGTGGAGCACCTTCGGTGTCGACGACCGCATCCGCGAGCCCGCGCCCGCCGCGAGGACGATGCCGGCTGCGACCGTCGCCGTTCCGGGTGCCGGTCGGTCACCGGTGCCGGCCCGGTCGGGTTCGGGCATGTTCGGTTCCTCCTGCCGGACTCGCCGCCCGTGCCGGGCGGAGGACGCGGGGCGCGCCGTGCCGGTACGGCATCGTACGGGGACGGCCCCGGGTGACCCGGCGGGCCCGTCACGCCCGCGGGGATGCCGCCGTAAACACAAGATCAACCCTTCGGGTGGTAACCGGTCGGGTACCGGTCTCGTTCCACCGTTCAGACGGCGGTGACCGACCGGTCACCGTCCGCGATGATGAGCGGAGTGCGATGACGCGCGAGGTCGAGGGACGCCGCCGGCGGCCCCGGGTGATGACGGTCCTGGCCACGGTGGCGGCCCTGGTGCTGGCCGGGCTGACCGCCGGGATGATCGGGACCGCGTCCGCGGCGCCGACGGCGTCCGACCGGGGTGGTCCGGGCCGCGCCGAGGGGACGCCCTGCTCGGCGGCCGCGCGCGCCTGCGTCGACCTCGCGAACAGCACGGCGTGGCTGATCCGCGACGGGAAGATCGAGGCCGGGCCGGTCCCGGCGTCGTTCGGGAAGAAGGGCCAGCGCACCCCGGCCGGCGTCTTCCAGGTCCAGTGGAAGAACAAGGACCACCGCAGCGCGGAGTTCAACAACGCGCCGATGCCGTTCGCGGTCTTCTTCGCCCCCGGCGGCATCGCCTTCCACGAGGGCAACACCGAGACCGAGTCCGCGGGCTGTGTCCGGCTGTCCCGCGCGAACGCCGAGCGCTGGTTCAACTCGCTGCAGGTCGGCGACCGGGTCGAGGTCACCAACATCCCGCAGTGACCGGAGGCGTTTCGCGGTCCGGGGTGGCGGGAACGGCTGGGGCGGAGAAGACTGCCGAGTGATCGGTTGTGCAAAATCGGTCCCCACGACACGGAGGTAACGATGCCCACGCGCAGCGCCCGCACCGCATGGAACGGCTCCCTGGAGCAGGGCTCCGGCCAGGTCGAGCTGTCCAGCTCCAAGGTCGGTACCTACGAGGTCAGCTTCCCCAAGCGCGCCGCGGACGACGCCGGTGGTACCACCAGCCCCGAGGAGCTCATCGCCGCGGCGCACTCCGCCTGCTACGCGATGCAGCTCTCGGCGAACATCGCCGAGGCGGGCGGGACCCCCGAGTCCCTCGACGTCTCGGCCGACGTCTCGCTCGGCCCGGACAAGGACAACGGCGGCTTCAAGCTGACCGGCATCACGCTGAAGGTGCGCGGTGAGGTCACCGGACTCGACGCCGACGGCTTCGCCAAGGCCGCGGAGGCCGCCAAGGCCGGCTGCCCCGTGTCGAAGGCGCTGACCGGCGTCGAGATCACGCTGGACGCCGCGCTGGAGAGCTGAGAACGACACCTGCGACGCCCCCGTCCGGATCCGGACGGGGGCGTCGTCGTGTCCGGGTCAGTCGTCCAGGCCGTCGAGGACGGGCCGGGCGGGGACGAAGAACGTGCACCCGGTCGTCGGGGTCGAGTAGTCGAGGATGCGGTCGTGCAGCGGCGGCGGGTCGCCGACGAACATCCGGCGCAGCATCGTCTCCACGACCCACAGGCGCCGGGAGTAGCCGATGAAGTAGGTGCCGTACTCACCGCGCCCCGGCGACGCGAACGGCATGTTGTCCCGCAGGATGTCGTGCTCGACGCCGTCGTCGTCGGTGATCGTGCACAGCGTCTTGTGCGACTTCTGGCCCTCCTCGGCGTCCGGCAGCTCCACCCCGTCGAACTTGGTCCGCCCGACGATCCCCTCCTGGGTGGCCACGTCCTGCCCGCGCCAGGCGGCCATGTCGTGCAGGTACCTCTGGACGACGACGTAGCTGCCGCCGGCGTGTGCCGGATCCTCCTCGCCGACCAGGGTCGCGGCCGGGAGGCCCGCCCCGTCCGGGTTGGCCGTCCCGTCGGCGAAGTCGAGCAGGTCCCGGCCGTGCCGGTAGCGGAAGCCGGTGGTCTCGTCCACGGTGGTGACGGTGTCGCCGAAGGAGTCCAGCAGCATCATCTCGAAGCGGACGATCAGGTCCGTGCTGTCCGCCCGCAGGTGGTAGAGCAGGTCCCCCTCGGTGGCGACGGCGGTGTGGCTCGCGCCGGTGATCTCGCGGAACGGTGCGAGCTCGCGCGGCGGCGGCCCGCCGACGACCCGTTCCCACACCCGGTGCCCGATCCCGACGGTGCAGTGGAACGCCGCGCCGTCGGCGCCGATGCGGACGTTCTTGACGAGGTCGGAGGTCGCGGCGAGCGTCGACCGGACCCTGGCGTCGGAGTCCGGCCCGTCGACCACCCGCAGGACGAGGAAGGCAGCCGCGGCGGTGAGCGGGGCGGTGACGTCCTGGGGCTCCGGTGGTGGGACTGCGCGTTCGGTCGCGTGGGTCACACCGCCGGAGCGTAGCGACCCCGTGGTGACACCGCGTCCGAGCCGCGCGCAGCTGCTCGCCCAGCTCGGGTTCGTCGTCGACCGACGGCGCGACCACGAACGAGCTGGACACGAGCTTCGAGGAGGCGGGCCGGATCGGCTCGGAGGTGGTCCTGATGTACCACGCCACCGCGGCCGAGCGCCGCGAGTTCGAGGCCGGGCCGGTCCCCGAGCTGATGCCGCAGTTCGGGCGCAGGCAGGTGGCCTCCGTCGTCGGGGCCGCGAACGTCGCCGCCGTCTCGCCGTCGACCGCGCTGTCCTGGCCCTGGGGCCGTGTCGCACATCGGCGGCTTGCTCCGCCGCCAGGATTCGAACCTGGACCATCGGAACCAAAATCCGAGGTGCTGCCGTTACACCACGGCGGATCGTGGGGCCTCGTCATCGTGACACGTCGGCGACGCCGTCCCTGCAGCGCACCCGCACTCCGCGCCGGCCGGAGATGAGCGGGAACACGGACAAACACCCACGAAAGGGTGACCCGCACCCCGGGCGCGGCGGACACCCGTCGGGTTGACACACTTCCGTGCGTGCTGAACACGGATGCTTCCGGGACGACGTCGTCGATCGGGTCCGGAACCGCGTTGACGTGCCGTCTCTGTGGCACGACCGACCTGCGCAGCTTCTGCGACCTGGGCGCCACACCGCCCTGTGAACTGTTCCTCACCGAGGAGACGGCACAGCAGCCCGAGCAGACCTTCCCGCTGCACGTGCGGGTGTGCAACTCGTGTCTGCTCGCCCAGCTGCCGCCGGAGATCAGCCCGGAGGAGACGTTCGAGGAGTACGCCTACTTCTCCTCGTTCAGCTCGTCCTGGGTGGACCACGCGCGCCGTTTCGTCGACTCGGCGCAGGAGCGCGCCGGGCTGGACACGGGCTCGTTCGTCGTCGAGGTCGCCTCGAACGACGGTTACCTGCTCCAGCACGTCGTCGCGAAGGGGATCCGCTGTCTGGGCGTCGAGCCGAGCGTGAACGTCGGTGAGGCCGCCCGGGAGAAGGGTGTCCCGACGCTCACCGCGTTCCTCACCCCGGAGACCGGCGCCCGGGTCCGCGCCGAGCACGGCCCGGCGGACCTGGTCTGCGGCAACAACGTGTTCGCCCACATCCCCGACGTCGTCGGCTTCGCGCAGGGACTGCGCGCCATGGTCGCCGACGACGGCTGGGTCTCCATCGAGGTCCAGCACCTGCTCACGCTCGTCGAGCGCAAGCAGTTCGACACGATCTACCACGAGCACTTCCAGTACTACACGCTGCTCACCGGGCAGCGGGCGCTCGCCGCGGGCGGGCTGACCCTGGTCGACGTCGAGCTGCTCGACACCCACGGCGGCTCGATCCGCATGTGGGCGCGCCCGGCCGACGTCGCCGGTGAGCCGAGCGCGAAGGTCCGCGAGGTCCTGGCCGCCGAGGCGGCCGCCGGGCTGCACACGCCGGAGGGACACGACGGGTTCGCCGAGGCCGTCTCCACCATCCGCGACGACCTGGTGTCGTTCCTCATCGACGCCCGCCGGCAGGGGAAGCGCGTGGTCGGCTACGGCGCCCCGGGCAAGGGGAACACGCTGCTCAACTACTGCGGCATCCGGCCCGACCTGCTCGAGTACACGGTGGACCGGAACCCGTACAAGCACGGGCGGCTAACGCCGGGCACCCGAATCCCGATCTTCGCTCCGGAGCGGATCGCGCAGGACCGCCCCGACCACGTGTTGATCCTGCCCTGGAACCTGCGCACCGAGCTGACCGAGCAGCTGTCCTACGTCCGCGAGTGGGGCGGCACGCTGGTCTTCCCGATCCCGTCGCTCGAGGTGGTCTGACGTGAAGGTCGTCCTGTTCTGCGGTGGTTACGGCATGCGGATGCGCGATGGCGCGTCCGACCTCCCGAAGCCGATGCACCCGGTGGGGCCGCGCCCGCTGATCTGGCACGTGATGCGCTACTACGCCCACTTCGGCCACAAGGACTTCGTCCTGTGCCTGGGCTACGGCGCGCACCACATCAAGAACTACTTCCTCGACTACGACGAGACCGAGTCCAACGACTTCGTGCTGCACCAGGGCGAGGTCGAGCTCATGGGCAGCGACATCAAGGACTGGAACATCACGTTCGTCCACACCGGTCTGGACTCGCCGATCGGTGAGCGTCTGCGCCGGGTGAAGGCGCTGGTCAAGGACGAGGAGATGTTCCACGCGAACTACGCCGACGTCCTCACCGACGCCCCGCTGGACAGGATGGTCGAGCAGTTCGCCGGCACCGACGCCGTCGGGCAGCTGATGGCGGTGCCGCCGCAGTCGGCGTTCCACTGCGTCGACGTCGACGACAACGGCAGGCTCGAGTCGATCACCACGCTGCAGGAGATGCCGATCTGGGAGAACGGCGGCTACCTCATGTTCCGGCCGGAGATCTTCGACTTCCTCGAGAAGGACTGCGACCTGATCGCCGACGCCGCCGCCCCGCTGGCGCGCAAGGGCCGCATGTCGGCCTACCGGCACCGCGGTTTCTGGCAGCCTGCGGACACCGTCAAGGAGCGCAACGCGCTGGAGGCGGCCTACCAGAGCGGCGCGCGACCGTGGATGCTCTGGGAGTCCCACGAGACCGACCAGGACCCGCTGCAGGCCGCGATCGCCGAGATGCACCGCAGCAGCCACCAGCGCGACTAGGCCGCGATTCCGGGGGGAACGAGAGACCGTGCTGAACCTGTTGCCCGAGCGGCTGGACCGGATCCTGCTGCTCGGCGCCCACTGTGACGACATCCCGATCGGGGCCGGCGGGATGCTCCTGGAGCTGTGCCGCGCCTATCCGGGGGTGCAGGTCACCGCGCTGGTCCTGACCGGGGCGGGGTCGCTGCGCGAGGAGGAGGAGCGGGCCGCACTGGCCGCGTTCACCCCCGGCGCGCACCTCGACGTCGTCGTCATGGACCTGCCCGACGGCCGCGTCCCGCAGCACTGGGAGCGGGCGAAGATGGCGCTGGAGGACCTGCGCAGCCGCAGCGAGCCGGACCTGGTGATCGGCCCGTCGCCGCACGACGCCCACCAGGACCACCGGACGCTGTCGCAGATGATCCCGACCGCGTTCCGCGACCACCTGACGCTCGGCTACGAGATCCTCAAGTGGGAGGGCGACCTCGCCCAGCCGACGGTCTTCCTGCCGCTGTCCGAGCCGGTGCTCACGGAGAAGATCGCCAAGCTCAACGAGCACTACGGCAGCCAGCGCGACCGGACCTGGTTCGACGACGAGACCTTCCGCGGCCTGGCCCGCGTGCGCGGGGTGCAGTGCCATGCCCGCTACGCCGAGGGCTTCCACGTCCAGAAGCTGACGCTGTCCGCAGCGCCGATGGTCGGTTCCGAGCCGAGCGGTTTCTGACCCCGCACACACCGCCGAGAAAGGGATATTCATGCGCGTACTGCTCACCGGGCACCAGGGCTACCTCGGGACCGTGATGGCGCCGCTGCTCGCCGCCGCCGGTCACGAGGTCATCGGCCTGGACTCCGGGCTGTTCGCGGACTGCGTGCTGGGTTCGCTGGACACCCCGGACGTCGACGGGATGTCGACCGACCTGCGGGACGTCACCGTCGACCAGCTGGCCGGGTTCGACGCCGTCGTTCACATGGCGGCGCTGTCGAACGACCCGCTGGGCTCGCTGGCCCCGGAGATCACCTACGACATCAACCACCACGCGTCGACCCGGCTGGCCCGGCTGTCGAAGGAAGCCGGTGTCGGCCGCTTCGTCTACGCCTCCACCTGCTCGGTGTACGGCGCCCAGTCCGGCGACGACCTCGTCGACGAGGACGCCCCGCTCAAGCCGGTCACCCCCTACGCGATCTCGAAGGTCCGCGTCGAGGACGACCTCGCCGAGCTCGCCGACGCCGACTTCGTGCCGGTCTCGATGCGCAACGCGACCGCGTTCGGGTTCTCGCCGCGGCTGCGCGCCGACATCGTGCTGAACAACCTGGTCGGCCGGGCGGTCCTCACGGGCGAGGTCACCGTGCTGTCCGACGGCACCCCGTGGCGTCCGCTCGCGCACGCCGAGGACATCGCCGGTGCGGTCGTCGCGGCGCTGGGCGCCCCGGCGGACGTCGTCCGGGCCCGGGCCTACAACGTGGGAACCGAGACGAACAACCGGACCGTCGCCGAGATCGCGCAGGCCGTGATCGACGCCGTCCCCGGCTCGACGCTCAACATCACCGGCGAGGCCGGCAACGACCCGCGCTCCTACCGGGTCGACTTCGCCCGGGCCCGCAAGGAGCTCGGCTTCGAGGCGTCCTGGACGATCCCGGCCGGTGCCGAGCAGCTCGCCACCGAGTACCGGAACCGCGGCCTCACCCAGGACGCGTTCGACCACTCCTTCACCCGCCTCGCGGTGCTGAACCGGCGCCAGGCGGCGGGGGAGCTCGACGGGTCGATGCACGTCGTCCAGTAGTTCGCACTCGGTCGACGGCCCGTCCCGCGCTACGGTCGCGGGGCGGGCCGTCGTCGTATCCAGGGGGTGCCCATGTGCCGCAACATCCGGACGCTGCACAACTTCGAGCCGCCGGCCACGACCGACGAGGTGGACGCCGCGGCGCTGCAGTACGTCCGCAAGATCGCCGGGGCGGCGAAGCCGTCTCAGGCCAACGCCGAGGTGTTCGAACGGGCGGTCGCCGCCGTCGCCGAGGCGACCCGGGAGCTGCTCGACGGGCTGACCACGACCGCCCCGCCGAAGGACCGTGAGGTGGAGGCGGCGAAGGCCCGGGCGCGGGCGGAGCTGCGCTACGCCCGCTGAGGGAGCCGTAGGTCGAGCAGCAGTCCGGTTTCGGCCGACGCCTTCCGAGCGTCGCGTTCCCGTGGCCGGGAGCACGGTTCCGCAACGCCCGATCGACGTCGCCCTGTCGAGACGCACGTTGTCGCCCCGGTGGGGGCGGGAACGTGCATCTCGGCGAGTTGCTAGGCGGCCGGGGCGGCCAGGGCGTCGATCTCCACCAGCATCTCGGCGTGGGGGAGGCCCACGAACACGGTGGTGCGTGCGGGGAGCGCGGCACCGTCGGGGACGTGCCGGGACACGAACTCGCCGTAGGCGTCGTTCATCGCGGAGAAGTGCTCCCGCTCGGTGAGGTAGACGCGGAACATCAGGACGTCGCCGACCGAGGCGCCGCCCGCCTCCAGGATCGCGCGGACGTTCTCCAGGGTCCGCAGCGTCTGGGCGTGCACGTCGCCCGGCGCGATGTACTGCTTCGTCGCCGGGTCCATCGGGCCCTGCCCGGAGACCTGCAGCAGGCCGCCCTTGCGCACGCCCTGGCTGAAGGTGTGCGCGGGGGCGGGTGCGTCGGTGGTGGTCACGGTGCCGTTGGCGGCGGTGGTCATGCGGGGGGATCCTCTCGGGTCGGGCGCCAGCCGAGGTCGCGGGAGATCGTCCCGGTGACGGCCAGCAGTGACGGGACCAGCTCCATCAGCTGGTCGTAGCCGGCGACGATGGTCGGCACGGACACCGACACCGCCGCGACGACGGTTCCGGCCGGTCCGCGGACCGGCGCCCCGATGCAGTTGATCGAGGCCTCGTTCTCCTCGCGGTCCTGGGCCCAGCCCTGCTCGCGCACCCGGGCGAGCTCGGCCAGGTAGGCGTCGCGGTCGGTGATCGTGTGCGGGGTGCGGGCGGGGAAGTCGACGTCGTCGAGCACCCGGTTCCGCTCCGCCGCGGGCAGGTCGGCGAGCAGCACCTTCCCGGCGGCGGTGGAGTGCACGGGTCCGCGCAGCCCGACCCGCGACGCCATGCGCACGTTGTCGAGCGACTCCAGCTTGTCGATGTAGACGATCTCGCCGTCGTCGCGCTCGGACAGGTGCACGGTGTGGCCGTGGGCCCGGTTGAACGCGTGCAGGTGCGGCGCGGCGACCGTGCGCACCTCGCGCTGGTCCAGCCCGCGCGAGGACAGCTCGAACAGCCGCGAGCCGAGCCGGTAGCGGTGGTGGTCGTCGCGGTGCACGAAGTGCTCGTCGGCCAGGGTGCGCAACAGCCGCAGGACGGTCGTCTTGTGCACCTCGAGCGCCGTGGCGAGCTCGTCGAGCGACGCCGGGCCCTCCCCGAGGACCACCAGGATCCGCAGCGCCTTGGTCAGGCTGGTGCTCACACGGCCTCCCGGTCGGCGCTCACGCGCAGGGTCGCCCAGGCGTCGTCGTCGAGGTCGAGCAGGTGCTCGGGCAGCGGCGCGGCGGAGTCGCCGGGAACGACGAGCACCGCGGCGGCACCGAGGTGGCCCCGGCGCAGGCAGCGGCCCACGTCCTCGCCGCGGACCAGGCCGGTGAGCAGCCCGGCGGCGAACGCGTCGCCCGCCCCGACCGGCTCGACGACGTCGACGACCAGCGCCGCGCGCTCGGTGACCGCACCGTCGCGGTGCACGGCCAGTGCGCGCCGGGCGCCGTCCTTGACCACGACCAGCTCCGGGCCGGGCAGCAGCGCGCGCAGGCGGGCCGGGTCGTCGGTGCCGAACACCCGCCGCGCCTCGTCCGCGCCGACGAGTACGACGTCGGCCCGATCGGCCAGCGCCGCCACCGGGGCCGGGTTCCCGTCGGGCCACATCTGTTCGCGCCAGTTCACGTCGAACACGACCCGGTACCGGCGGGGGCGGGCCAGCAGCGCGGCCAGCGCGGCCGCGCAGGACGTCGACACGGCCGCGGTGATCCCGCTGACGTGCACCCAGTCCGCGTCGGCGATCCGGTCGCGTACCGCGGGCAGCTCCAGCAGTTCGGGCCCGGCCGCCGAGGCCGCCGACCCGGACCGCCGGTAGGTCATGACGGTGCCGCCGTCGGGCGCCGGGGACTTGGCGTAACGGCCGGTCGGGAGGTCCGGGTCGACGCCGATCCCACCGGTGTCGACCCCGGCGGCGGCGAGCGTGTGCTGCACGAGGGCGCCGTGCCGGTCGTCACCGAGACGCCCGACCCACGCCACCGCGACGCCGGCCGCGGCCAGGTCGAGTGCGACGTTCACCTCGGCACCCGCGGCGTGCGCAGGGGCCCGCGGGTCGTCGACGGCGGCCGCGTCGGGGACCAGGGCGAGGGCCTCGCCGAAGCACACCACGGCGCTGCGGCCCGGGGTTTCCACTGCTGGGTTCTCCTCCGCCGTCGTTGACCGATCTGTCGCGGCGATGCTAGAACAGCCGCACCGAAATACGCAACTAGCGCTGCAGAATACGCAACGTACCCGCTCAGAGGGGAGAACGGGATGCTCCGGTACGCGTCGCTCGGCGCCGAACGGCCCGGCCCGTACGCCAAGTCGGTCCCGCCGCTGCCCGGTACGGTCGACGAGTGGCTCGCCGGCGGGCCGCGGCTGTCGGACCTGGCCACGCCCGTCCTCACCCTCGACCGGGCGGCCCTGCACGCCAACGCCGAGCGGATGGCCGGCTGGTGTGCCGCGCACGGCGTCGACCTCGCCCCGCACGGCAAGACGACGATGGCCCCCGCGCTGTGGGACCTGCAGCTACGCCACGGTGCCTGGGGGATCACCGTCGCGACGCCGTGGCAGGCGCGGATCGCGATCGACGCCGGCGTGCGACGGGTGCTGCTGGCGAACGCGCTCGTCGACCCGGCGGGCGTGCGGGCCGTCGCCGCCGCGCGTGACGCCGACCCGGACCTGGAGGTGCTGAGCTGGGTCGACTCGGTCGACGCCGTCACCGCGATGACCACCGCCGCGGGGTCCCCGGCACGGCCGCTCGCCGTCGTCGTCGAGCTGGGGGCGCCCGGCGGCCGGACCGGCGCGCGCACCCTGGCCGAGGCCGAGCGGGTGGCGTCGGCCGTCGTGGCCAGCCCGGTGCTGGCGCTGGCCGGGGTCGGCGGCTACGAGGGGGCGCTCGCGCACGACCCGTCGGAGGCGTCACTGGCGACCGTCCGCGCCTATCTCGACGACCTCGCCGAGCTGCACCGCCGGCTCGCCCCGTCCTACGGGACCGACGAGGTCGTGGTCACCGCGGGCGGCAGCGCCTACTTCGACCAGGTCGTCGCCGCGCTGGCCGGGCTCGCCGACACGCGCACCCGCGTCGTGCTGCGCTCGGGCGCCTACCTCGTCCACGACGACGGCTTCTACCGCGGCATCTCCCCGCTGGCCCGCGACGACGAGCAGCGCCCGTTCCGCTCGGCCATGCACGTGACCGCCCGGGTGGTGTCGACCCCCGAGCCCGGCCTGGCGCTGCTCGACGCGGGCAAGCGCGACGTCCCGTTCGACGAGGGGCTGCCCGAGCCGCAGCGGATCGCCGACGACCTCGGGTCGCCCTCGCGGCCGCTGACCGGCACCGTCACCGCCGTCAACGACCAGCACGCGTTCCTGCGCACCGAGGAGCAGGTCCGGATCGGGCAGGTCGTCCGGCTCGGGCTCTCGCACCCGTGCACCGCGTTCGACAAGTGGCGCTGGATCCCGGTGCTGGACGGCACCGACCCCGACCCGCAGGTCGTCGAGCTCGTCCGGACGTTCTTCTGATGGGCACGCTGCTGCGCGGCGGCACCGTCGTCGACGGGACCGGCGGGCCCCGGTACACCGCGGACGTGCTCGTCGAGGGCGACCGGATCGCCGCGGTCGGGCCGGACGCGGCCGGACGGGCCGAGCGGGTCGTCGACGTGGACGGGATGGTCGTCGCCCCCGGGTTCGTCGACATGCACGCCCACTCCGACCTGCGCCTGCTCACCGAGCCCGCGCACCTCGCGAAGGTCTCCCAGGGCGTGACGACCGAGGTCATCGGCCAGGACGGGCTGTCCTACGCCCCCGTCGACGACGCCGTGCTGCCCGTGCTGCGCCGCGCGATCGCCGGCTGGAACGGCGACCCCGGCGCGGACTTCTTCACCTGGCGCACCGTCGCGGAGTACCTGGACCGGCTCGACGAGGGCATCGCCGGCAACGCCGCCTATCTCGTCCCGCACGGCACCGTCCGCGCGCTGGTCTGCGGCTGGGACGACCGCCCCGCCACCCAGGCGGAGATCGCCCGGATGGCCGACGTCGTCCGCACCGGCATGGACCAGGGCGCGGTCGGCCTCTCGGCCGGGCTCACCTACACCCCCGGCATGTACGCCGACGGCGCCGAGCTCGCTGCGCTGTGCGCCGCGGTGGGGGAGCGTGGCGGCTTCTTCTCCCCGCACCACCGCAGCTACGGCGCGGGCGCGCTGGAGGCCTACGCCGAAATGGTCGGCGTCGCCGAGCGGTCCGGGTGCGCGCTGCACCTGGCCCACGCCACGCTCAACTTCGGCCCCAACAAGGGCCGGGCCGGGGAGCTGATCACGCTGCTCGACGCGGCCGTCGCCCGCGGCGTCGACATCACCCTCGACACCTACCCGTACCTGCCGGGTGCGACGACGCTGTCGGCGATCCTGCCCAGCTGGTGCCAGTCCGGCGGCCTCGACGCGGCCCGCGAGCGGCTGCGCGACCCGGCCGCCCTCGCCCGGATCCGCGAGGACCTGGAGGTCCACGGCTCCGACGGCTGCCACGGCGTCGTCGCCGAGTGGGAGACGATCGAGATCAGCGGGGTCACGAACCCCGAGCTCGCCGGGACGGTCGGGCGCACGGTCGCCGACATCGCGGGCGCGACCGGAGCGGATCCGTTCGACACCTGCGTGGACATCCTGCTCCGCGACGACTTCGGGACCGGCATCCTGCAGCACGTCGGGCACGAGGAGAACGTCCGCGCGATCATGCGCCATCCGCGGCACACCGGCGGCAGCGACGGCCTGCTCGTCGGCGCGAAGCCGCACCCGCGGGCCTGGGGGACCTTCCCCCGCTACCTCGGCCACTACTGCCGCGAGCTCGGGCTGTTCTCCCTGGAGGAGTGCGTCCACCACCTCACCGGACGCGCCGCCGGCCGGCTCCGCCTGGCCGACCGCGGTCGCGTCCGGCCGGGCCTGGCCGCCGACCTGGTCGTGTTCGACCCGGACACCGTCACCGACACCGCCACCTTCGCCGAGCCCGCCCAGCAGGCGGCCGGCATCCCGTACGTCCTGGTCAACGGAGCCTTCGCGATCGACGGCGGGGAGCGCACCGACGCGCTCGCCGGTCGCGCGCTGCGCCGCCGGGCCGACGGCCGCACCGCACCGGGCACCCACCCCACCGGAGGATGACGATGACCTTCCTCGACTGGCTGCAGAACGACACGGCCGGCCTGCTCACCCTCGCCGCCGTCAGCGTCGCGCTGCTGCTGATCATGATCATGCGACTACGGCTGGAGCCGTTCATCGCGCTCATCGTCACCGGCGTGCTGGTCGCGCTCGTCGCGGGCGTGTCGGTCACCGACCTCGTCGGCACCCCGATCAAGGCGTCGGACTCGCTGTTCGAGACCGGCTTCGCCGGGATCCTCGGCCACATCGCCCCGATCATCGGGCTGGGCACCGTGCTCGGCGCGATCATGGAGCGCTCCGGTGGCGCGGACGCCCTGACCGAACGGCTGCTGCGGCTGTTCGGGCCGAAGGGCGCACCGCTCGCGATGGGTGTTACCGGGCTGGTGCTCGGCATCCCGGTGTTCTTCGACATCGGCATCTTCGTGCTCGCGCCGCTGGTCTACGTGGCCGCGCGCCGCGGCGGCCGCTCGCTGGTCCTCTATGCGATGCCGATGCTCGCCGGGCTGTCGATGACCCACGCGTTCCTGCCGCCGCACCCCGGACCGGTCACCGCGGGCGGGCTGCTCGGCGTCGGGATGGGCTGGGTGATCGCGATGGGCCTGCTCTGCGGCATTCCCGCCTGGCTGGTCAGCGGCGTCTGGTGGGGCTCGTTCATCGGACGGCGGATCCAGGTCGGCGTGCCCGAGGACCTGCCCGGTGGGGCCGCCCCGGCCGCCGCCCCCGGCCCGGCCGGTTCCGCGCGCGACGCCGGCGACAGCAACGGTGACGGTGACCCGGGCGGCGGGACGGGTGGTGTCCGCACCGCGGAGACGGCCGGCCCGCAGACCGCGGTCGCGGTGGCCGCGCCCCCGTCGGTCGCGCTCATCTCCTCGATCATCGCGGTCCCGCTGGTGCTCATCCTCGCCGCGACCGTCGCGGGGGTGACGCTCCCCGAGGGCACGGTGTTCCGCGACGTCCTCGTGCTGCTCGGCACCCCGGCCATCGCGCTGACGCTGTCGGTGCTGCTCGCGCTGTACCTGCTCGGCATCCGGCGCGGGACGTCGATGGCCGAGCTCGGCCGGATCTCCGGCGAGTCGCTGCGCCCGGTCGGGATGATCCTGCTCGTCGTCGGGGCGGGGGCGTTCTTCGGCAAGGTCCTGCAGACCACCGGCGTCGGCGACGCACTGGCCGGCTCGATGACCGCGATCGGGCTGCCGGTGATCGCCTCGGCGTACCTGATCAGCGCGGCGCTGCGGATCGCCCAGGGTTCGGCGACCGTCGCCATCGTGACGACGGCGGGCATCATCGGCCCGACCGTCGCCGCGGGCGGCTACAGCCAGCCGCAGCTCGCGCTGATCGTCGTCGCCGTGTCGGCCGGGTCGATCATCGCCAGCCACGTCAACGACGGCGGGTTCTGGATCGTCGCCAAGTACTTCAACATGACGGTGAAGCAGACCCTGATGACCTGGACGGTGCTGGAGACGATCCTGTCGGTCGTCGGGTTCGCCGCGGCCGCGCTGGTGTGGGCCGTCGTCTAGGAGCGCAGCGGGTCGGCGTCGAGCGTGACCGGCGCGCCGTGCGGGGTCGCGACGGCGGCACGCAGCCAGGCGCCGGTCCGCTCCTCGACCGAGCCGCGGTCGGCGACGCCTAGCCCGTCGAGCAGGTGCTCCAGCGCGGCGAGCCAGGCGTCCCAGTAGTCCAGGCCGGTGTCCAGCTCGCCGCCCAGGGTCTCGGCGAACTCCTGCCGGTCCAGCGTCCCGGTGTCCTGCAGGGCCACGGCCAGCGCGAACGCGCTCGCCTGCCACGGCTCGTCGAAGACCGGGCCGTCAGGCGGGCTCAAGGTAGGACTCCCAGGCGTCGACGGAGACGGTCGTGGTCGGGTCGGCGTCCGGGCCCCACAGCTCGGGGCCGGTGAACACCACGGTGTAGAGCGGCTCCGGGCACTCGCCGTGGCCGTGCGCGCGGGCGTCGGGCAGCACGTGGGTCCCGCGGCGCGTCTCGACGGTCCCGCAGCGACCGCGGACGTAGCGGGGGAGCCGGGTGTGCCCGCGCGGGTGCATCACCCGGGCCCGCACGCGGTCGCCGGGGGCGAACCGGGGCGGGCCGGTGTCGTCGCGCTCGGTGGGGGCGCCGGTGGCCAGCACCCGGGCGGCGGCGTCGGCGTCCAGCGCGGCCGGGGCGTCGGCGCGCGGGCGCAGGGGGCGCCCGGCGTCGAGCTCGTCGGCGCCGACCAGGCCGTGGGTGACCAGCAGCTTCTCGGTCGCCGCGAGCCAGATCTCGTAGTAGGTCAGGGTCAGGTAGACCGGCGGCGGGAGCGACTCGCGGGCGTGCCGGGACTCGTCGATCGACCAGCCGCCCGGGCGGGCCGCGGCGAGGGTCAGCGCCAGCACCAGCGGCTCCCAGCCCGCGTGGAACCGGACGTCCTCCGGCTCGGGCTCCACCGGCCCGAAGCCCATCGCGCCGCCGAGGTCGTGCGCGCCGTTCACGCCGACACCAGCCGGGTGCCGATCATGGCGTCGCGGGAGACGATCGCGGCGAGCTCGTCCGCGGACCACCCGTCCGTGCCGGCCGGACGCTGCGGGACGACCAGGTAGCGCAGCTCGGAGGTGGAGTCGTGCACCCGGATGGCGACGTCGTCGTCGAGCACGGTCCCGAAGTCGGCGAGCACGCCGCGCGGGTCCAGCACCGCCCGCGACCGGTAGGCCGGCGACTTGTACCAGACCGGGGGCAGACCCAGGACCGGCCACGGGTAGCAGGAGCACAGGGTGCAGACGACGAGGTGGTGCTCGCCCGGTGAGTTGAACACCGCGGCGAGGTGCTCGCCGCCGCGACCGCCGTAGCCGAGCTCGGCGACCGCCGCGGTCGCGTCGTCGGCGAGCCGGGCCGCGAAGTCCGGGTCGGTCCAGGACCGGGCGACGACGTGCGCGCCGTTCCGCGGGCCGACCCGGTGCTGGTAGGTCTCGATGATCTCGTCGAGTGCGGCCGGGTCGACGTAGCCCTTCTCGACCAGGATCGACTCGAGTGCCCGCACGCGGGCGTCCACCGGTCGCAGCTCACCGCTCATCGGGACGACGTTAGCCAGGCAGGGCCGGGGCGTCGAGAGCACGACGGCCCGGCACCTCGCGGTACCGGGCCGTCGGGAGGGCGGTGGGCTCAGGCGTGCGTGAGTGCGTCCTCGAACTCCTCGGCCTTCAGCGGGGCGAGGTCGGAGACCCGCAGGAAGTCGCCCAGCGTGGTGCCGGTCGCGCCCGAGTCGACGTTGCGCGGGCCGCGGCCGGCCCGGACGTCGTCGAGGTTGATCGTGCGCAGGTCGTAGGAGAACCGGGTGACGTCGGAGGTGTTCGGCGCCGACGCGTGCAGGTGGTTCGACGAGAACATGAACACGTCACCGGACTGCCCGGCGATCCGGATCTCGCCGCGGGACTCGAAGTCCTCCAGCGGGAGCGGGTGCGGACGGGTGTCGGTGGTCTTCTCGCCGGCGGCCGCGGTGCGGTGCTTGGCGACCCACTCGTCGTAGTCGTACTGGTTCGAGCCGTTCTTCACCGGGCGGTCGAAGTAGTCGGTGTACATGCTCATGACGTTGTCGCCGACGACGTCGAACACCGGGGTCCAGTAGTTCACGAGCTGCTGCGGGTGGCCGTACCACATGTCGCGGTGCGCCTTGTAGTTGTAGGACACACCGGCGGTGAGGAACTGGTCGGCCGGGATCACGCGCAGCCGCGGGATGTCGAAGTAGGTGCGCTCGGGGTCGACGCCGAAGTCGACGGCGAACTGCTGGCAGAGCGCCTTGGTCCGGTCGCCGTTGGTGAACTCGCGCTTGAGCGGCTCGACGCGGCGGACGAACTCGTCGACGTCCATCTCGTACTGGGCGCGCTCCGGGTCCAGGCCCTCGAAGGCCTGACCGATCAGGTCCTTGGCGTGGTCGGCGAGGGCGTTCGCGCCGCCGATCCCGCTGTAGAGGTGGAAGTCGCCCCGGAACAGGGACTCGCGGCGCGCGTCGTCGTCGATCCGGCGGTTGAGGTAGACCGTGATCACCGCTTGCTCCTCCGTGCTGGCTCGGGGTCGGGAACCCGCCTGACGTCTGTCGACGCTAGCGCACACGATCGGGTGAGCATTTACGATGCAACGTAGTAGTCGCGCTGTGCGACACCGTGTCCGGAAGATCCGTTTGGTGTGGTCCGCTCCGTCATGGTTAGCTGAGCCTCACCTATGGAGGAGGCGGCGATGTCGGTCGTGACCGAGGATCGGGCGGCGGTCCGTGTGGTGGGTCTGCAGCGGGTCTCGGACGTCTTCGTCCGGGCCGAGCTCGAGGGGGAGGGGCTCGCCGGTCTCGGCCTGCCGGGCGTCCCCGACGAGGCCTGCGTCTTCCACTTCCCGCTGCCCGACGGCGGCCGCGACGACCACGGTCGCTGGTACACCCTGCGCGAGGTCAGCCCCTGCCGCACCCGGGCGTCCATCGACCTGGTCTGTCACCCCGGCGGGGTCGGCGCCGGCTGGGCCCGGCGGGCCTGCGTCGGTGACGAGATCGAGGTCTCGCACTCGAACAGCTGGTTCAAGCGCCCGGCCGGCGTCGGCTGGCAGATCCTCGTCGGCGACGCGGCCGCGCTCCCGGCGCTCGCCCGGATCGTCACCGAGACACCCGAGGGCATCGACACCGAGGTCGTCCTGGAGATCGACGAGGTCCCGGCCGACTTCCCCGCGCGGGCGCGGGTCCGCCGCGAGCCCGCGAGCGAGACCGGCAGCCGGCTGGCGGAGATCGTCGCCGGGCTGGCGCTGCCGGACGGGCCCGGTTACGTCTACGTCGGCGGTGAGGCGTCCGCGACCCGCGCCGCCCGCAAGCACCTGCGCCACGAGCGCGGCCTGCCGCCCGGCGCCTACGGCGTGCTCGGCTACTGGCGTCGTGACGCCGACACCTTCCGTCGCACCTGGCAGGCCAACCAGGAGCGCTTCGAGAAGGCCTACGCCGACGCGGCCGTCGCCGCCGGGGGCGACGACGAGCGGATGCTCGACCTCTACGAGGCGACCCTGGAGCGCGACGGGCTGCTCTGAGCGGGACGTGCCGCGGGACACCGACGCCTCGGTCGGCGCCCGCGTGGGCCAGGCGTAAACTCGGAGGCCGGCACCCCGACCGGGTCGGGAGCCCTACCGCGACCCGGGCAGGGGTCTGTCCTGCCCGCGGCCGGCCCCCGTCGTCGCGCGCACCGCCAGCCCACCTCCACCGAGGAGCCAGCGCCGTCGTGGCCATCCTGTCCGGTCTGCTCACCTCCGCCCTGTCCGACGCCGGTCTCCGCGCCGCCGTCGACGCCGCCCGTGCCGCGGACACCCGCGCCGGTGAGACCCCTGCCGTGCAGGTCGAGGGTCCCTCCGCGGTGCGCCCGCTGCTCGCCGCCGGGCTCGCCGAGACCTCCACGGTGCTCGCCGTGACCGCCACCGACCGGGAGGCCGAGGACCTCGCGGCCGCGGTGTCGGACCTGCTCGGCCACGGCGAGGCGCCGGGCGCCGCCGCCGACACGGTGCACGACTGCGCGGGCGCGCCGGTCGTCGTACTGCCGAGCTGGGAGACGCTGCCGCACGAGAAGCTGTCCCCGCGCCCGGACACCGTCGCCCGCCGGCTGACGATCTTCCACCGGCTCTCCTCGGCGGAGACCGCCCCTCGGGTGGTCGTGACCGCGGCGCGCAGCCTGATCCAGCCGGTCGCGCCCGGGCTGGGCACGCTCGCCCCGGTGACGCTGGCCGTCGGCGAGGAGTACGACTTCGAGCAGCTGCTGGTGCGGCTGGTCGAGCTGGCCTACAGCCGCGCCGAGATGGTCACCACCCGCGGCGAGTTCGCCGTGCGCGGCGGCATCCTCGACATCTTCCCGCCGACCGCCGAGCACCCGGTGCGCGTCGAGTTCTGGGGCGACGAGGTCTCCGAGGTGCGGTCGTTCTCCGTCGCGGACCAGCGCTCGGTCGGCGAGGTCACGCGGATCGACGTGCCGCCGTGCCGCGAGCTGCTGCTCACCACCCCGGTGCGCGAGCGGGCCGGCGAGCTGGCCCTGGAGCAGCCCGAGACCGCGGGCCTCAACCGCAACCCGCTGCGCGAGCTGCTGGAGAAGCTGTCCGAGGGCATCCCCGGTGAGGGCATGGAGTCGCTGATCCCGGCGCTGGTCGGCGGGGAGATGCAGACGCTCACCGACCTGCTCCCGGACGGGACGCGGGTGCTGCTCGCCGACCCCGAGCGCATCCGCACCCGCTGTGCGGACCTCGTGCGCACCGGGCAGGAGTTCCTGGAGGCGTCCTGGCTGGCGTCCGGCTCCGGCGGCGAGGCCCCGATCGACGTCTCCGGGTCGGCCTACCGCGACCTGCGCGTCACGCTGGACCACGCGACGGCGACCGGCCGCCCGGTGGTCTCGCTGTCGCCGCTGCTGTCGGGCTCCGACGACGTCGTCGTGGCGGGCGTGCACGAGATCGAGCCCTACCGGGGCGACACCGACCGCGCGCTGACCGACCTGCGCGCGCACGTCGCCACCGGCGGCGCCGCGGTGCTCGTGCTGGCCGGGCAGGGCACCGCCGACCGCTCGCTGGAGCAGCTGCGCGAGGCCGAGGTCCCCGCCTCCGCCGTCCCGGTGCTCGCCGACGCCCCGGAGAAGGGGATCGTCACCGTCACCTGCGGGCGCGTGCTGAACGGGTTCACCGCGCCGGAGGTCGGGCTGGTCGTCGTCTCCGAGGCCGACCTGACCGGCAGCCGCGCCGGGCTCGACACCGCGCCGCGCAAGACCACCCCCCGCAAGCGCAACGCCGTCGACCTGGCCGTGCTGCAGCCCGGCGACTTCGTCGTCCACAACCAGCACGGCATCGGACGCTTCATCGAGATGAAGGAGCGCACCGTCCAGGGCGCCACCCGCGAGTACCTGGTGCTGGAGTACGCCAGCTCCAAGCGCGGCCAGCCCGCCGACCGGCTCTTCGTGCCGACCGACGCCCTCGACGAGATCAGCCGCTACGTGGGCGGCGAGCAGCCCGCCGTCAACAAGCTCGGCGGCGGGGACTGGGCCAAGACCAAGAGCCGCGCCCGCAAGGCGGTCAAGGACATCGCGGCCGGTCTGGTGCAGCTCTACGCGGCGCGCCAGGCCTCGCCGGGGCACGCGTTCGGCGCGGACACCCCGTGGCAGCGCGAGCTCGAGGACGCCTTCCCCTACACCGAGACCCCCGACCAGCTCTCCGCGATCGACGAGGTCAAGCGGGACATGGAGCGTCCGGTCCCGATGGACCGCGTCATCTCCGGCGACGTCGGGTTCGGCAAGACCGAGATCGCGGTGCGGGCGGCGTTCAAGGCGGTGCAGGACGGCAAGCAGGTCGCCGTCCTCGTCCCGACGACGCTGCTCGCCACCCAGCACCTGTCGACGTTCTCCGAGCGGATGCGCCAGTTCCCGGTGACCGTGCGCGGGCTGTCGCGGTTCACCGACCCGGCCGAGGCGCGTGAGACGATCGAGAAGCTCGCCGACGGCACCGTCGACGTCGTCGTCGGGACGCACCGGCTGCTCCAGACCGGCATCCGCTACAAGGATCTCGGCCTGGTGATCGTCGACGAGGAGCAGCGCTTCGGCGTCGAGCACAAGGAACACATCACCGCGCTCCGGGCGCACGTCGACGTCCTCACCCTGTCCGCGACGCCGATCCCGCGGACCCTGGAGATGAGCCTCGCCGGCATCCGCGAGATGTCGGCGATCACCACCCCGCCCGAGGAGCGGCACCCGACCCTGACCTACGTCGGCGCCTACGACGACAAGCAGGTCGCCGCCGCCCTGCGCCGCGAGCTGCTGCGCGACGGCCAGGTGTTCTACGTGCACAACCGGGTCAGCTCGATCGACCGGGCGGCCAAGAAGATCCAGGACCTCGTCCCCGAGGCGCGGGTCGCCGTCGCGCACGGGCAGATGAACGAGGACCTGCTGGAGCGGACCGTCAGCGCGTTCTGGCACCGCGAGTTCGACGTGCTGGTCTGCACCACGATCGTCGAGAACGGCCTGGACATCTCCAACGCCAACACCCTGATCGTCGAACGCTCCGACACCCTCGGCCTGTCCCAGCTCCACCAGCTGCGCGGCCGGGTCGGGCGTGGCCGCGACCGCGGCTACGCCTACTTCCTGTTCCCGGCGGAGCATCCGCTCACCGAGACCGCACACGACCGGCTCGCCACCATCGCCCAGCACTCCGAGCTCGGCTCCGGTGCGGCCGTCGCGATGAAGGACCTGGAGATCCGCGGCGCGGGCAACATCCTCGGTGCCGAGCAGTCCGGCCACATCGCCGGCGTCGGGTTCGACCTCTACATCCGCCTGGTCGGGGAGGCCGTCGCGGCGTTCCGCAGGCAGGCGGGCGGGGAGATCGGGGCCGAGCCGGAGGAGCTGCAGGAGGTCCGGGTCGACCTGCCGGTCGACGCGCACGTCCCGCACGACTACGTCGACGGCGAGCGGCTGCGCCTGGAGGTCTACCGCAAGATCGCCGAGGCGCCGGACGACGCCGCGCTCACCGCGATCGTCGAGGAGCTGACCGACCGCTACGGCGAGCCCCCGACCCCGGTGCGCAACCTGCTGGAGGTCGCCCGGTTCCGCCAGCTCTGCCGCCGCCTCGGCATCCGCGAGGTCGCCTCGGCGGGCACCCAGCTGCGGATCGGTCCGATGCAGCTGCCCGACTCCGCCCAGCTGCGGCTGCGCCGGCTCTACCCCAAGGCGCAGTACAAGGCGGCCGCGCAGGTCGTCACGGTGCCCAAGCCGGTGCAGGGCAACCGGATCGGCGGTGCCGCCATGCGCGACGTCGAGCTGCTCGGCTGGTGCGCGGAGCTCCTGCTGCAGATCGTGCCGACCTCCACCCCGGTGCACAGCTCCGCCTCGTCCTGACGCGGCCCCGACGCGGCGTTGACGCCGCGTTGATGAACACCGGGTGCTGCACCGAAGAACATCGGGTGTCGGCGCCCGTGCCGTTTCCGGGACGGAACGGGACGGACACCGCCGAACCGCTCGCCGGAGTTGTCGGGATCAATCGCACGACGTGGGTTCCCGTTTCCTCCGGTGATCCACGGCACCACACGGGCGTGATCCACACTGTTTACGATCGGATCAACGGCAGATCAGAGCGCCGTTTCCGTCGTGAACTCCCCGTGTCCGGGAAAGAGGTGTGTCCGATGTCCGATCGCCGGCCCGTCTCCACCGAATCCGTCGAAATCTGCACTCCGTACCTGGTGCTGGACCTGGACGCCGTCCGGGAACGGTACGCCGAATTCGGACGTGCACTTCCCGGCGCGGAACTGTTCTATGCGGTCAAGGCGAATCCGGCCCCGCGGCTCGTCGCATTCCTGGTCGGTCTCGGCGCGCGATTCGACGTCGCCAGCCGGCCGGAGCTGGAACTGTGCCTCGCAGCCGGCGCGCGGCCCGCGGACATCTCCTACGGCAGCACCGTGAAGAAAGAACGCGACATCGCGTTCGCGCACCGCAGCGGGGTCCGCCGGTTCGCCGTCGACTCGGCCGCCGAGCTGGACAAGATCGCGCGTTGCGCGCCGGGAGCGGAGGTGTTCGTCCGGGTCACCTGCACCGGCGCGGGCTCCTGCTTCCCGCTGGACCGCAAGTTCGGGTGCTCGACGGCCGCGGCCGCGTCGCTGCTCCTCGACGCCGACGCGGCCGGGCTGCGCGCCGCGGGCGTGTCGTTCCACGTCGGCTCCCAGCAGCTCGACCCGGGGGCGTGGCGGGCCGGGATCGCCGACGCCGCGGAGGTGTTCCGCCGGGTCCGCGCCCGCGGGCTGCGACCCGACCTGCTCGACCTCGGCGGCGGCTTCCCCGCGCACTACGACGCGCAGGTCCGCCCGCTGTCGGACTACGGCGACGCGATCCGCGAGGCGGTCGCCGCGGAGTTCGGCGACGACCGGCCGGAGCTGATGATCGAACCGGGCCGGGGCCTCGTCGCCGACGCGGGGACGCTCCACAGCGAGGTCGTGCTCGTGTCCGACCGGGACGGTGACGCCGGTCCGCGCTGGGTCTACCTCGACGTCGGCCGCTTCGGCGGGCTCGCCGAGACCGAGGGCGAGCTGGTCCGCTACCCGATCCGCACCGCGCACGACGACGGCCCCCGCTCCCCGGTCGTACTGGCCGGGCCGACCTGCGACAGCGCCGACGTGCTCTACCGCAGGCACCCCTACCTGCTCCCCGACGACCTGTGCGCCGGTGACGTGGTCCGGCTGCTGCACACCGGCGCCTACACCGCCAGCTACTCCTCGGTGGGCTTCAACGGCTTCGCCCCGCTGCGGTGCGTCTGCACCGGGGACCCCGCCGCGGGCGGGTCCGGAATGTCGGTGCGTGCGGCTAACGTCGCCGTGTGAGCTTCCTGCGCCATCCCCATCTGTCGGGTGACACGCTCGTCCTGGTCGCGGAGGACGACCTGTGGACGGCTCCGGTCGAGGGCGGGCGGGCCCACCGCCTGACCGCGGACGGGGTGCCCGTCACCGCACCGCGCTTCTCGCCCGACGGCGGGTCCGTCGCGTTCGCGTCCCGGCGCGACGGCGCGCCCGAGGTGTACCGCGTGGACGCCGAGGGTGGCACGCCCACCCGGCTGACCTGGTGGGGCGAGGCGCCGACCCGCGCCGCGGGCTGGACCCCCGACGGCGCGGTGGTCGCGCTGTCCGCGCACGGCGACGCGACCTCCCGGCTGTGGGCGTACGCGGTCCCGGCGACCGGCGGGGCACCGCGGCTGCTGCCGTACGGCACGCTCTCCGCGCTCGCCCACCAGCCCGGCGGACCCGCCGTGCTCACCCAGGTCGAGGGCGGGCGCGACGCGGCACACTGGAAGCGCTACCGCGGTGGGCGCGCCGGCCGGCTGTGGCTCGACACCGCCGGGACGGGGGAGTTCACCCGGGTCCTCGCCGCCCTGGCCGGGCAGCTGGAGTGCCCCATGGTCGTCGACGACGGGTCGGGCCCGCGGCTGGCGTTCGTCTCCGACCACGAGGGCTGGGGGAACGTCTACTCCGTCCCGCTCGCCGACCCCGGCACCGACCTGCGCCGGCACACCGACCACGGGTCCGGCGGCGGCACCGACTTCTACGCCCGGCACGCGAGCACCGACGGGCGCCGGGTGGTCTACGAGTCGGCCGGGGAGATCTTCCTGCTGGACGACCTGTCCGCCGCCTCGCAGCCGCGCCGGATCGACGTCCGGCCCGGCGGGCCGCGGCGCGCCCGCGAGCCGTTCCGCGCGTCGCTGCCCGCCGACCTCGGCCCGGTCCGGCCCGACCGCACCGGCCGCACGAGCATCGTGTCGGTGCGCGGGAGCGTGCACCGGCTCACCCACCGCGACGGCCCCGCCCGCGCACTGCTCGCCGAGCCCGGTGTGCGGGCCCGGCTCGCGCACCCGCTCGGCACGCACCGCGCCGTATGGGTGGACGACGCGACCGGCGAGGACGCCGTGGTCGTGGCCCCGCTCGACCCGCACCTCCCGGAGGCCCCGGAGCGGGCGCGGTACGCCGCGGGCGGCATCGGACGGGTCCTGGAGCTGGCCCCGGCACCGGACGGGTCCGCCGTCGCGCTCACCACGCACGACGGCAGGCTGCTGGTGCTGCACACCGGCGCCGATCCCGCACCGGACCCGGCACCCGGCCCCGACGACCGGCCCGACGACGGCGTGGTCGACGAGGCCGTCCCGGCCCGGGCGGTGGGGGAGCTGCGCGAGCTGCACCGCGGCACCGCGGGCGAGCCCTCCGACGTGTCCTGGTCACCGGACTCGGCCTGGCTGGCCTGGTGCGACCCGGCCCCCGAGGGGCTGTCGCGGATCGTGCTCACCCGGGTCGCCGACGGCGAGCACGCCGAGGTCACCCCGGCCCGCTTCCACGACAGCGACCCGGTCTTCACCGCCGACGGCAGGCACCTGGCGTTCCTGTCCCGGCGGGTGTTCGACCCCAGCTACGACGAGCACTCCTTCGACCTGACCTTCGGCACCGGCTGGAAGCCGTTCCTGGTGCCGCTGGCCGCGCGGACGCCGTCGCCGTTCGGGGCGGGGCCGGACGGCCGCCCGGTGGACCCGGCCGACGAAGGCCCGGACGACCCGCCCGCGACCCCGTCGACGCCCCCGGCCCCGTCGGAGCCCGGCGACGAGCCCGAACCGCCCGGTGACGGTGTCGCCGGCGGAGCCGCCGACGGTGCG
>NZ_JAMXSG010000079.1:0-20932 GCF_024124365.1 Pseudonocardia sp. McavD-2-B | reverse complement strand
CCGCCGGACGGCCCGTCCGGCGGCGCGCTGACGGCTCAGACCGCGTCGCTGCCGCGTTCGCCCGTGCGGACGCGCACGATGGTCTCGACCGGCTGCACCCAGATCTTCCCGTCGCCGATCTTGCCGGTGCGGGACGCCTCGACGACGGCGTCGACGACCTTGTCGGCGATCTCGTCGTCGACGACGGTCTCGATACGCACCTTCGGCACGTAGTCCACCGAGTACTCCGCGCCGCGGTAGATCTCGGTGTGTCCCTTCTGCCTGCCGTGCCCGCGGACCTCCCCGACGGTCAGTTCGAGCACACCGAGGTGTTCGAGCGCACCGCGGACGTCCTCCAGCGCGAACGGCTTGACGATGGCGGTGACGAGCTTCATCGGCTCTCCCCCACGGGCTCACGGGTGGCCGGCGTCGCGGGGCGGGAGGCCCCGGCGAGCGCGCGGCTGCCCAGCGACGAGAAGTCGTAGGCGGTCTCGGCGTGCTCGGTCTCGTCGATGCCGGTGGCCTCGTTCTCCTCGTCGATGCGGAACCCGATGGTCACCTTGATCAGGTAGCCGAGGACCAGCGCGACGATGAAGGAGTACAGCAGCACCGCACCCGCGGCGAGCGCCTGGCGGCCCAGCTGGACCGGCCCGCCGCCGTAGAACAGGCCGTTGTCGCCGGCGGCGGCGGAGTTGACGCTGTTGTCGCCGAAGAAGCCGATGAGCAGGGTGCCCACGATGCCGCCGACGAGGTGGACGCCGACGACGTCGAGGGAGTCGTCGAGGCCGAAGCGGAACTTCAGCCCGACGGCCAGCGCGCACACCGCACCGGCGATGAGCCCGATGGCCAGCGCCCCGACCGGCTGCACGAACCCGCACGCCGGGGTGATCGCGACCAGCCCGGCGACGGCGCCGGAGGCCGCACCGAGGGTGGTGGGGTGCCCGTCGCGGACCTGCTCGACGAGCAGCCACCCGATCAGCGCGGTGGCGGTGGCGAGCATGGTGTTGGTGAACGCGGTCGCGGCGAGGTCACCCGCGGAGAGCGCGGAACCGGCGTTGAAGCCGAACCAGCCGAACCACAGCAGCGCCATGCCCAGCAGCACGAACGGGAGGTTGTGCGGACGCATCGGCTCGCGCGGCCAGCCGCGCCGCTTGCCGAGCACGATCGCCAGCGCGAGCGCCGCGGCACCGGCGTTGATGTGCACCGCGGTGCCACCGGCGAAGTCCTCGGCCTTGAGGGTGTTGGCGATCCAGCCGCCGACGTTGTCCGGGCCGGTGAAGCCGTCGAAGGCGAACACCCAGTGCGCGACCGGGAAGTACACGATGGTCACCCACAGCACGACGAACGCCGTCCAGCCCCAGAACTTCGTGCGGTCCGCGACGGCGCCGGAGATCAGCGCCGGGGTGATGACCGCGAACATGAGCTGGAACATCACGAACGCCGGCGCGGGCAGGGCGTCGGTGCCCGGCCACGGGGCCGAGTCGCTGCCGACGCCGACCATCGCGCCGACGGTGTTCGCCAGCCCGGCGAACTCCCCGCCGCCGATCAGGCCGCCGCCCACGTCGTTGCCGAAGGCCCAGCTGTAGCCGTACAGCGCCCACAGGACGCTGACCACGGCCAGGCAGACGGTGCTCATCATCAGCATGTTGAGCACGGACTTGCTGCGGGTCATCCCGCCGTAGAAGAACGCCAGTCCCGGCGTCATCACCATCACCAGCGCGGCGCTGACCAGCACCCACGCGGTGTCTCCCGCATTCACGCCCACGCGTCCTCCGTCGTCGCAGTTCCCCGACCCCGGCAGGGATGGTTCGCCCGCGGTGTTTCGTGGAGCAACCGAGCGCGGTTTCCGGTGGGTGTCGGGTCCGGGCATCCGGCACGGCCCGCGCAGACACCGCCGACGCGACACACGACGCAGCCGGGACCGACGGTCCGAACCCGGACCGGGCGCACCGATGAGTTCCGGCGACGGCCCCGGTCTCCTCTGCAACGGCGGCCCCGGCCCGGGACCGCGAGCACCGGGGAGCCCGCCATGACCACCACCCGTACCGGGACCGCGTCCACCACCTCCGCCACCCGTCGTTTGCGGGCCGCCACCGTCGGCCTGTGGGTGCTGCAGGTGCTGCTGGCCGGGGTCTTCGTGATGGCGGCGCTGCCGAAGGTGAACGCCGACCCGGTCGCGGTCGCCGGGTTCGACCTGCTGGGCCTGGGGGCCGTCGGCATGGTCGTGGTCGGCTGGCTGGAGCTGGCCGGCGCGGTCGCCCTGCTGGTCCCGCGGCTGTGCGGGCTCGCCGCCGTCTGCCAGGTCGCGCTGATGGTCGGGGCCACCGCGGTCACCGCGGTGCTGATGCCCGCGATGGTCGCGTTCCCGGCGCTGACCCTGGTGGCGGTGTGCGTGGTCGCGTGGGCCCGCCGCCGCGACACCGCGGCCCTGCTGCGCGGCCTGCGCCGCTGACCGCCCGCACGGCGCCGGCCCGTCCCCTGGTCCGGGGGACGGGCCGTCGTGGTGCGGGTGGGGCTCAGCCGATCCCGTCAGCCCATCTCGTCGAGCCGGCCGTTCGTGTAGTCGTCGTAGGCGGCGAGGTCGAGGAAGCCGTGACCGCAGTAGTTGAAGAGGATCACCTTCTCCTCCCCGGTCTCCTTCGCGGCGAGCGCCTCGTCGACGGTGGCGGCGATGGCGTGCCCGCACTCCGGCGCCGGGATCTTGCCCTCGGTGCGGGCGAATTGGATGGCGGCCTCGAACACCTTCCCCTGCGGGTAGGCGACGGCCTCCATCCGCTCGTCCTTGACCAGCGAGGACACCAGCGGCGAGTCACCGTGGTAGCGCAGCCCGCCGGCGTGGATCGACGGCGGCACGAAGTCGTGGCCCAGGGTGTACATCGGCATCAGCGGGGTGAGGCCCGCGGTGTCGCCGAAGTCGTAGTCGTAGCGGCCCTGGGTCAGCGTCGGGCACGACAGCGGCTCGACGGCGAGCAGCCGCACGCCGGAGTCCGGCACGAACGGGAAGGCGATCCCGCCCAGGTTGGAGCCGCCGCCGCACGGCGCGATGACGACGTCGGGCAGCCGCTCCCCCGCCAGCGCGAGCTGTTCCTTCGCCTCCAGACCGATCATGGTCTGGTGCAGCAGCACGTGGTTGAGCACCGAGCCGAGCGCGTAGTGGGTGTCGGAGCGGCCGACGCAGTCGCGGACCGCGTCGGAGATGGCCGAGCCCAGCGAGCCGGGGTGCTCGGGCTCGTCGACGGGCGACGGCACGACCTCGCCGCCCCAGGTCTCGATCGCGATCCGCCGGTAGGGCTTCTGCCCGTAGGACGCCCGCACCATGTAGACCTTCAGGTCCAGGTCGAACTGGGCAGCGGCGAACGACAGCGCGGTCCCCCACTGGCCCGCGCCGGTCTCGGTGGTGAGCCGGGTGGTGCCCTCGCGGGCGTTGTAGAACGCCTGGGCCACGGCCGTGTTGGTCTTGTGGCTGCCCGAGGGCGAGAGGGACTCGTCCTTGAAGTAGATCCGCGCCGGGGTGCCCAGCGCCTTCTCCAGCCGGGTCGCGCGGACCAGCGGCGTGGGCCGCCACAGCCTCAGGATGTCGAGGACCTCACCGGGGACGTCGATCCAGGGCTCGGCGCTGACCTCCTGCTCGATCAGGGCGGTCGGGAACAGCGGCGCCAGGTCCTCGGGGACGACCGGCTCGCGGGTCCCGGGGTGCAGGGGCGGCTGCGGCGGCGTCGGCAGGTGCGGCACGACGTTGAACCATGCCGAGGGGATCCGGTCCGGGGGCAGCGTCCAGCGGCTCATGACCACCGAATCTAACCCGGACGTGCGCCCGGTCACGACCCGGGCGCGCCGTGGGACCGGGTCAGAGCTCCCGGGAGGCCCGCAGCCGGCCGAGGGCCTCCTCGAGGATGGCCTCGCCGTCGGCGTCGCTGCGCCGCTCCTTCACGTACGCCAGGTGCGTCTTGTACGGCTCGGTGCGGGGCGCGGCGGGCGGGTTCTCCGCGTCGCGTCCGCCCGGCAGCCCGCAGCGCGGGCAGTCCCAGGTCTCGGGGACCTCGGCCTCCGCGGCGAACCAGGTGTTGTTGACGTGCCCGTTCGCGCAGTAGAACGGGATGCGCTCGCGCGGGGCGGTCTCGCCCCGCTCGTTCTCGCCCATCGGTCCCGCACCGACCCGGGTACCGCGGATCGCGTTGCCGCCTGCCATGTCCCGCTCCCTCTCGTCCGTCCGACCGTCAGCCGGTGGCCAGCAGCAGGCCGTTGCCGACCACCGCGATGAGCCAGATGAGGCCGACGAAGACCGTGTAGCGAGCGATGTTGCGGTCCGCCGCCGCCGAGCCGGACAGGCTCGACTGCACGCCGCCACCGAAGAGACTGGTCAGACCACCACCCTTGCTGCGCTGCAGCAGGACCATCGCGATCAGCAGGAGGCTGGTCACGATCAGGATGATCTGGAGGGTCAGGATCACGTGCGCTTCCCCATCAGTGGTCGCTCGCCGGAGTGGCCGAGAATACTCCAGCGGCCCCGGCCCCTCTGACAGGGGACCGGGGCCGCGGGACGGGTACGGAGCCGCCTACGGCAGCGGGCCACCCGCGGCGATCGCCGACAGCTTCGCGAACTCCTCGGCATCGAGGCTGGCGCCGCCGACGAGTGCGCCGTCGACGTCGGTCTGGGCCACGATCTCGCCCACGTTCGACGACTTCACCGAGCCGCCGTAGAGGACGCGGACCGTCCCGGCGACCTCGTCGGAGTACAGCTCGGCCAGCGTCGCGCGCAGCGCGGCACAGACCTCCTGCGCGTCGGCCGGGCCCGCCACCTTGCCGGTGCCGATCGCCCAGACCGGCTCGTAGGCGAGCACGAGACCGGCCGCCTGCTCGGCGGTGACGCCCTTCAGCGCCCCGCGCAGCTGGTCGGTGCAGTGCTGCACGTGGGTGCCCGCCTCGCGGACGTCCAGGCCCTCGCCGACGCACAGGATCGGGGTGATCCCGTGCTTGAGCGCGGCGAGCACCTTGGCGTTGACGACCGCGTCGTCCTCGCCGTGGATCTCGCGCCGCTCGGAGTGCCCGACGGCGACGTAGGTGCAGCCCAGCTTGGCCAGCATGACGCCCGACACGTCACCGGTGTAGGCACCGGAGTCGTGCGGGGAGAGGTCCTGGGCGCCGTGCACGAGGCGCAGCTTGTCGCCGTCGATCAGCGTCTGCACGCTGCGGATGTCGGTGAACGGCGGCAGGACGGCCACCTCGACCTTGTCGAGGTACCGGTCGGGCAGGGCGAAGGCGAGCTTCTGCACCACCGCGATGGCCTCGAGGTGGTTGAGGTTCATCTTCCAGTTGCCCGCGATGAGGGGCTTGCGGGTGGCCATCAGGCGTCCTCCTCCAGCACGGCGACGCCCGGCAGGGTCGCGCCCTCCAGGAACTCCAGGGACGCGCCGCCCCCGGTGGAGATGTGGGAGAACGCGTCCTCGGCGATGCCGAGCGCCCGGACCGCGGCGGCGGAGTCCCCGCCGCCGACGACGGAGAAGGCGTCGCCGTCGGCGATCGCCTGCGCGACACCGCGGGTGCCATCGGCGAACGGTGCCAGCTCGAACACGCCCATCGGGCCGTTCCAGAAGATCGTCTTCGCGTCGGCGATGCGGGCCGCGAACTCCCGCACCGAGTCGGGTCCGATGTCGAGGCCCATCCAGCCGTCGTCGATCCCGTCCACCGGCACGGTCCTCGTGTTCGCGTCCGCGGAGAACGCGTCGGCGACGACGACGTCGGTCGGGAGGACGATCTTGCCGGACTCCAGGAGCGTCCGGCAGGTGTCGACCTGATCGGACTCCAGCAGCGAGGAGCCGACACCGTGGCCCTGCGCGGCGAGGAACGTGAAGCACATCCCGCCGCCGACGAGCAGCGTGTCGACCTTCGGCAGCAGAGCCTCGATCACGGCCAGCTTGTCCGAGACCTTGGAGCCGCCGAGCACGACCGCGTACGGCCGCTCCGGCGAGCCGGTCAGAGTGCGGAGCACCTCGACCTCGGACAGGACGAGCCCGCCGGCGTAGGCGTCGAGCCGCTGCGCGACGTCGTAGACCGACGCCTGCTTGCGGTGCACCACGCCGAACCCGTCGGAGACGAACGCCGCGTCGTCGCCGACCAGGGCGACGAGCTCGTCGGCGAACGCGCCGCGCTCGGCGTCGTCCTTGCTGGTCTCGCGGGCGTCGAACCGGATGTTGTCCAGCATCACGACGTCACCGGCGGCCATCGACGGCAGCGGCGTGCCGAGCTCGACCAGGCGCACCGGGGCGCCGAGCAGCTCGCCGAGCCGCTGCGCGACCGGGGCGAGCGAGAGCTTCTCGTCGGGCCCGTTCTTCGGACGGCCGAGGTGCGCGGTGACGACGACCTGGGCGCCGCCCTCGTAGAGGGCGTTGATCGTCGGCACCGACGCGCGGATGCGGCCGTCGTCGGTGATGTTCCGGTCGTCGTCGAGGGGAACGTTCAGATCGGAGCGGACCAGCACGGTCCGGCCCTGTACGCCCTCGGCGACGAGGTCGTCGAGGGTCCTCACAGCTTCGACGCCACCAGACCGGTGATGTCGACGAGGCGGTTGGAGTAGCCCCACTCGTTGTCGTACCAGCCGACGATCTTGACCTGGTTGCCGATGACCTTGGTCAGGCCCGAGTCGTAGATGCACGAGTGCGGGTCGGTGACGATGTCGGAGGAGACGATCGGGTCCTCGGTGTACTTGAGGACGCCCTTGAGCGGGCCCTCCGCGGCCGCCTTCATCGCCGCGTTGATCTCCGCGGCGGTGACCTCCTTGCGGACCTCGACGGTCAGGTCGGTGGCCGAGCCGGTGGGGATCGGCACCCGCAGCGCGTAGCCGTCGAGCTTGCCCTTGAGGTGCGGCATGACCAGCGAGATCGCCTTCGCCGCACCGGTGGAGGTGGGGACGATGTTCAGGGCGGCGGCGCGGGCGCGGCGCAGGTCCTTGTGCGGGCCGTCCTGCAGGTTCTGGTCCTGGGTGTACGCGTGGATCGTGGTCATCAGACCCTTCTCGATCCCGGCCAGGTCGTCGAGCACCTTCGCCATCGGCGCGAGGCAGTTGGTGGTGCAGGACGCGTTCGAGACGATGGTCTGCGAACCGTCGTAGTCGCCGTCGTTGACGCCCTTGACGATGGTGATGTCCTCGTCGGTCGCCGGGGCGGAGATGACGACCTTCTTGGCGCCGCCGTCGAGGTGCTTGGCCGCGGCCTCGCGCTTGGTGAAGATACCGGTCGACTCGACGACGACGTCGACGCCCAGGTCCTTCCAGGGAAGCTCGGCGGGGTCGCGGACGGCCAGGCCCTTGAAGCCCTTGCCGTCGACGACGATCTCGTCGCCCGAGGTGGTGACCTCGTAGGGCAGGCGCCCCAGGATCGAGTCGTACTTGAGCAGGTGCGCGAGCGTCGCGTTGTCGGTGATGTCGTTCACCGCGACGATCTCGATGTCCGTGGTGCCGGCGGCGCGCTGGGCGTCCACCGCCCGCCAGAAGTTCCGGCCGATGCGGCCGAAGCCGTTGACTCCTACGCGGACCGTCACAGATGCCTCCAGGGCTCGTCGTGCCTGTCGTCTTCTCCCCCGGCCCGCCGGGTCCCGGCGGTGGGGTGTGGCAGGTCGATCGCGGGTCGGCGCCCGTGGCGGGCGCCGGCGCGTGCCGTGCTCGGCAGCCACCCTATCGGCGCATCGGCCGTCGCGACCCCCGTAGGGCCCGTGACCTGCGCCGCGCTCGGGGATCGGGCGCGGTCGGACCGCTCCGGACGGGCCCCGGTGTGGGGACGGAACGGTACCGGCCGGTATCCGGACACGCGACCGCCCCGTGCCCGGGCGGGTCACGGGGCCGTCGCGGGTGTGCTCAGGCCAGGCGGAGCAGGCGGCGCCAGCCCGGACGGGTGTCGGGGACGCCGGCGGCGGCGCGCTCGTCGTCGGAGAAGCCGTCGACGGGCTCGTGCGAGCGGCCGTCGCGGGCCCGGGTCACGAACGCCGAGGCCGCGGACAGCGCCGCGGTGACCCCGGCCGCGCCGGGACCGGCGGTGATGGTGGCGGTGACCGGCACGCCGAAGCGCTCGGCCCCGTCGCCCGCGGGCCGCTCGGCGACGGCGACGGCGGCGTCCCCGCCCTCGCCCCGGTTCTCCCCGGACGCGGCCGCCCGGGCACCCGCGGCGGCCGGGATCGTGCCGGTGGTCACGTCGACCAGCACGAACTCCCAGGCGTAGGTGCTCTGCTGGTGGACGATGCGCTCGCGGACGGCGGAGGTGTCGCCGACGGCGCCCTCCCCGACGAGCAGGACGACCACCCGCTCGGGGCGGTCGGCCTCGTCGCGGGCGGCGAGCTCGTCGCCGACGGCGCCGAGCAGCCGGGCCGCGCCGCCGCGCAGGTCCGGGCCGCCGAGCGGGCGCAGCTTCGCGGGCAGTGCGGTGCGGGCCTCGGCGGCACCGACCGGGACGGCGGGCGGGTGCGTGCCGTCGGGCAGCGAGCGGGTGAGGTCGTCCCCGGTGGCGACGACGACCTGCAGGTGACCGTCGTGGGCGTCCTGCTCGGCGAGCAGGTCCGCGAGACCGGAGCGCAGCGCGGGCAGGAGCGGCCGCAGCATGCTGGATCGATCGAGATGAACGGCGAGGAGGGTGGAGCCCGGGATCGTCACGGCGGCATCATGCCCGACACCCCGCACCCCCCTCGTGACGGGGTGTGACCGCGGTCAGCGCCCGCCGCCCTCCTCCTCCAGCATCTCGGCGGTGACGGCGGACTCGGTGTCGGGGATGCCGAGCTCGGCGGCCTTCTTGTCCGCGGTCTGGAGCAGCCGCCGGATCCGGCCGGCCACGGCGTCCTTGGTCATCGGTGGGTCGGCCAGCTGGCCCAGCTCCTCCAGCGACGCCTGGGTGTGCTCGGCCCGCAGCCGACCGGCGGCCTGCAGGTGCTCGGGCACCTCGTCGCCGAGGATTTCCAGGGCGCGGCTGACCCGGGCCGCCGCGGCGACCGCGGCCCGCGCCGAGCGGCGCAGGTTGGCGTCGTCGAAGTTCGCGAGCCGGTTGGCCGTCGCCCGGACCTCGCGGCGCATCCGACGCTCCTCCCAGGACAGGACGCTCTGGTGGGCGCCCATCCGGGTCAGCAGCGCGCCGATCGCGTCGCCGTCGCGGACCACGACCCGGTCGGCGCCGCGGACCTCGCGGGCCTTCGCCGCGACGCCCAGCCTGCGTGCCGCGCCGACCAGGGCCAGCGCGGCCTCGGGGCCGGGGCAGGTGACCTCCAGTGCGGAGCTGCGGCCCGGCTCGGTGAGCGACCCGTGCGCGAGGAACGCGCCGCGCCAGGCGGCCTCGGCGTCGGACAGGTCACCGGAGACCACGGGCGGCGGCAGCCCGCGCACCGGGCGGCCACGGTTGTCGAGCAGCCCGGTCTGGCGGGCGAGTCCCTCACCGTCGCGGATCACCCGGATCACGTACCGGGCGCTGCGGCGCAGACCGCCCGCGGTGATCACGTGCGCGTCGGCGGTGTGGCCGTAGAGCTCGTGGATCTCGCGGCGCAGCCTGCGGGCGACCGAGCCGGTGTCGACCTCGGCCTCGATCACCACTCTGCCGCCCACGATGTGCAGGCCGCCTGCGAAGCGGAGCAGCGAGGCGACCTCCGCGCGCCGCGACGACTGCTTGGTGACGGTGAGCCGGCTCAGCTCGTCCTTCACCGTGGCGGTCATGGCCATCGGGAGCTCCTTCCGCGCTGCGGGCTGTCGTGCTGCGGCCTGTCGTGCGTGCCGTTCTCCGCCGGGACCCGGCCGGGGGTCAGGGCGCCGAACACGTCGGCGAGCGCCCCGGCCAGTGCGTCCGGGTCGTGCCGCGGGGTCGCCGCCCGGGCGTCGGCGACGGCGGCCGGCCACACCCGTCCGCCGGGGACCAGCAGGTCGGCGGCGGCCGCGTCCAGCCGGTCCGGCAGGCTCACCGACCCGGCGTCGGCCAGGACGGCGTGCACCCGCAGACCGGGAGCGTGCCCGGACAGTACTTCAAGGTGCTGTTCGGGGGAGAAACCGGCGGTCTCCCCCGGCTCGGGGGCCAGGTTGAGCAGCACGACCCGGGCCGCCGGGGTCTCCAGCAGCGCGTCGCGCAGCCCGGGCACGAGCAGGTGCGGGAGCACGCTGGTGAACCACGAGCCGGGTCCGAGGAGCACGACGTCGGCGTCGCGCACCGCGCGGACGGCCTCGTCGCAGGCGGGCGGGTCGGCGGGCCGCAGCCAGACCCGGCGCACCCGGCCCGGGGTGGAAGCGACGGCGACCTGGCCGCGGATCAGGTGGGCGCCGTCGACGCCGTCCAGCGCGACCTCCGCCTCGATGTCCAGCGGCACCCGGGCCATCGGCAGGACCCGTCCGGCGCAGCCCATCAGCTCGCCGACGGTCGCCAGTGCGCGCACGGGGTCGCCGTCGCGTTCCAGCAGCCCGGCGAGCAGCAGGTTGCCCACCGCGTGCCCGGCCAGGGCGCCGGTCCCGCCGAAGCGGTGCTGGACCAGCCCGGACCAGAAGCGGCCCCGCTCGTCGTCGCCGGCCAGCGCCGCGAGTGCCATCCGCAGGTCGCCGGGCGGGAGCAGGCCGAGCTCGCGGCGCAGCCGCCCCGAGGAACCGCCGTCGTCGGCCACGGTGACCACCGCGGTGATGTCGGTGACCGGCGGGCAGCGGCGCAGCGCGGTCAGCGTGGCGTGCAGGCCGTGCCCACCGCCGAGCGCGACCACCCGCAGTCCCCCGGTGCGCTCGGGTGGGCGTGGGCTCACTCGCGCCCCATGTCGCGGTGCTCGACGTTGACCTGGATGCCCTCGCGGTCGGCGAGCCGGCGCCCGATCTCCTCCGAGATCGCCACCGAGCGGTGCTTGCCGCCGGTGCAGCCGACGGCCACGGTCAGGTAGCGCTTGCCCTCGCGCCGGTACCCGGCGCCGACGAGGTCGAGCAGCTCCAGGTAGCGGTCGACGAACTCCTCCGCGCCCTCCTGGGACAGCACGTAGTCGCTGACCTCCCGGTCGCGGCCGGTGAACGGGCGCAGCTCGGGGATCCAGTGCGGGTTGGGCAGGAACCGCACGTCGACGACGAGGTCGGAGTCCAGCGGCAGCCCGTACTTGTAGCCGAACGACAGCACCGTCACCCGGGTCGCGGCGTGCGCGCTCTCCTGGGCGAACGAGCCCTCGATCCGGGTGCGCAGGTCGTGCACCGACAGGTTCGAGGTGTCGACGACGAGGTCGGCGTCCTCGCGCAGCGGACGCAGCACCTCGCGCTCGGCGCCCAGGCCGTCGGTGATGCGCCCGGCGCCCTGCAGCGGGTGCGAGCGGCGGTTCTGCTCGAAGCGGCGCACCAGCACCGCGTCGGAGGCCTCCAGGAACAGCAACTTCGGCCGGTAGCCGCGGCCGTCGAGGTCCTTGATGACGGCTCCGAGATCGTCGGTGAACGCGCGGGAGCGCACGTCCATCACCACCGCGATCCGGGCCACCTCGCCCCGGGCCCGCGACCCCAGCTCGACCATCGTGGCGATGAGTTCGGGCGGCAGGTTGTCCACCACGAACCAGCCCAGGTCCTCCAGGACCTTCGCCGCGGTGCTGCGCCCGGCCCCGGACAGGCCGCTGACCACCGCGACCTCGATCCCCGGGCCCGCGGTCACCTCGCCGTTGTCGTCGGTCATGCCTTCTCCCCCTCGGTTCCGGCGTGCAGGGCCGCGACCACGGACTCGGCGGTCCGGCGACCGAAGCCGGGCACACCGGCGATCTCGTCGACGTCGGCGGCGCGCACCTTGCGCACCGACCCGAAGTGCTTGAGCAGCGCCTGCTTGCGGGCCGGGCCGAGCCCGGGGACCCCGTCGAGAGCGGACGCCGTCATGCCCTGCGAACGACGCTGGCGGTGATAGGTGATGGCGAACCGGTGCGCCTCGTCCCGGATCCGCTGCAGCAGGTAGAGACCCTCGCTGGTCCGGGACAGGATCACCGGGTCGGTGTCGTGGGGCAGCCAGACCTCCTCGAGGCGCTTGGCCAGCCCGCACACCGCGACGTCGGTGATCCCCAGTTCGGCGAGCTCGGCGGCGGCCGCGTCGACCTGCGGCTTCGCACCGTCGACGACGAGCAGGTTCGGCGGATAGGCGAACTTCTTGGGCCGCCCGGTCTCCGGGTCGATCCCGGTGCGCACGGTGTCACCCGGCGCGACCTCGCCGGAGCCCTCGGTGGGCGCGGGCTCGTCGGCGGTCTCGGCCAGGTAGCGGCGGAACCGGCGGCGCACCACCTCCGCGATCGAGGCGACGTCACCCTCTTGTGCGGCGTCGCGGATCTCGAAGCGGCGGTACTCGGACTTGCGGGGCAGCCCGTCCTCGAACACCACCAGCGACGCGACCACGTTCGTGCCCTGCACGTGGCTGATGTCGATGCACTCGATCCGCAGCGGTGCCTGGTCGAGCTCCAGGTTCTCCTGGATCTCCTGCAGTGCGGCCGAGCGGGCGGTGAGGTCCCCGGCGCGGCGCAGCTTGTGCTGGGCGAACGCCTCCTTCGCATTGCGCGCGACGGTCGCGGCCAGATCACGCTTGTCACCGCGCTGGGGCACCCGGATCTGCACCTTGGAGCCGCGCAGCCCGGTCAGCCAGCGCTCCAGCGCGGGCGTGTCGGAGGGCAGCACCGGGACCAGGATCTCCTTGGGCACCGGCTGCGCCGCGTCGTCGGCGGCGCCCGCGAGGGCGTGCTGCTCGCCGTAGAACTGCGAGACGAACCGCTCGACGAGCTGCTCGGTGTCGGTCGGCTCGACCTTGTCGATCACCCAGCCGCGCTGGCCGCGGACCCGGCCGCCGCGGACGTGGAAGACCTGGACCGCGGCCTCCAACTCGTCCTCGGCGAAGGCGACCACGTCGGCGTCGGTGCCGTCGCCCAGCACGACGGCCTGCTTCTCCAGCGCGCGGCGGAGCGCCCCGAGGTCGTCGCGCAGCCGGGCGGCGCGCTCGAACTCGAGGTTCTCCGAGGCCTCGGCCATCTCGCGTTCGAGCTGGCGGACCATCCGGTCGGTGCGTCCGGACAGGAAGTCGGAGAAGTTCTCGACGATGTCACGGTGCTCGTCGGCGGTGACCGTGCCCACGCAGGGGGCGGAGCACTTGTCGATGTAGCCCAGCAGGCAGGGCCGCCCGATCTGGCCGTGCCGCTTGAAGACCCCCGTCGAGCAGGTGCGCGCGGGGAAGACCCGCAGCAGCAGGTCGAGGGTCTCCCGGATGGCCCAGGCGTGGGCGTACGGGCCGAAGTAGCGGACGCCCTTGCGGCGCGGGCCGCGGTAGACGTGCAGCCGCGGGTACTCCTCGTGCATCGTCACCGCGAGCACGGGATAGCTCTTGTCGTCACGGTAGCGGACGTTGAACCGAGGGTCGTACTCCTTGATCCAGTTGTACTCGAGCTGGAGCGCCTCGACCTCGGTCCCGACGACCGTCCACTCCACCTTCGCCGCGGTGGTGACCATCTGCCGGGTGCGCGGGTGCAGGCCGGACAGGTCGGCGAAGTAGGAGTTCAGCCGCTGCCGCAGGCTCTTGGCCTTGCCGACGTAGATCACCCGGCCACGGGGGTCGGAGAAGCGGTACACCCCGGGCGACTCCGGGATCGTCCCGGTCGCCGGACGGTAGGTGCTGGGGTCGGCCATGGTGAATCCCAGGGTAGTTGCGGGCACCGACGGTTCCGGCCCGGCCCCGGCCTCGGCGCGGGCTCCGGACGAGGTGTAGGGACGCGTGTCGGCCGGGGACCGCGCACGAGCGCACCGGAACTGTCGGTAGGGTCCGGTACACCTCGCCCTCGAACACGAGTTCGACCTTACCGAGCCCGAGGAGACCGCCGTGAGCACCGCGCAGGAGACCGGCCCCCGCACCTACATCGGCACCGCGCCGGGTGAGCAGGTGCCCGGGGCCCGGCTGGACCGGATCCGCAAGCTGCTGGCGAAGGCGGAGCGGGCCGGCACCCCGGACGAGGCCGAGATCTACACCGACAAGGCGTTCGCGCTGATGGCACGGCACGGGATCGACGAGGCGCTGCTGGCGGCGGCGCCCGGCGCCGGGCCGTCACGGGCCGACCCGATCGGCCGGAGCCGGATCACCGTCGACAACCCCTACAGCGGGGCGAAGGCGCGGCTGCTGGGGTGGACGGCGTCGGCGCTGCGGTGCCGGTGGGTGATGCACGACCAGCGGGGCGGCTCGGTCGCCGCGGTCACCGTGTTCGGGTTCGCCTCCGACCGGGAGCGGGTGGAGCTGCTCTACACGTCGCTGCTGCTGCAGGCCACGGCCGCGCTGGCCGCGGTCCGCCCGCCGGACCCCGGCGAGTCGGTGGCGGCCTACCGGCGGTCCTGGATCTACGGCTTCGCGGGCCGGGTGTACGAGCGGCTGTGCGAGGCCGAGCGCTCCGCACTGGGCGAGACCGAGGCCGAGACCGGGCGGGCGGCCGCATCGACCGAACTGGTGCTGGCCGACCGCGGCGCCGAGGTCGACCGGGCCTACGACGCCGAGTTCGGCAGGCTGCGCCGCGCCCGCCGCCCGCAGGTGTCGGGCAGCGGCTTCCGGCACGGGGCCGCCGCGGCCGACCGGGCCGACCTGGGCGGCCCGGTCCTGGACCGCCGGGCCGGGGCGCCGGGCATCGGCGCCTGAGCCGGCCTACTCCCCCAGGACGGCGGCGCGGTGCAGCGTGCGCAGGGTCCGGACGTGTCGCACGGCCAGCCCGCGGTCGACGGCCTGCACGGCGAGCACCGACTGGTACTCGTCGTCGGGAAGCTCCAGGCGGGCCGAGGCGGCGCCGTCGGGGAACGAGACGCCGTGCACGTCGGCCCAGTCGTACCACCGGGCGGTGATGACGTTGCGGACCTCGATGCCGTGGCTGTCGGCGCGCCCCCGGGGGCGGGCCATGAGCAGCAGCCCGCCGGCGACGAACGCCCCGATGACCATCATCGCGACCTGGTCGGCCGGCTGGAAGATCACCCCGGTGTCCTCGGCGGGCATGAAGTAGGCCGCGATGAAGAAGAACACCATCACGCCGGCGGCGCTGAGCCAGGCGGTCCAGCGGATGACCCGCGGGCGCAGGGTCACCGCGTCCGGTCCGGGTCCGGTCCGGGTCTGCGCCACCGGGGCGGCGGGGGCGGTGGAGTCGGTCGGCTGCTCGGTCACTGGAGTCTCCCTGTGCTGACCCGGGTCGGGGTCACGGGCGGGTCGGGGCGCCGGCGCGCAGGTCGCGCAGCGCCAGCGCCGATTCGAGTGCGGCGATGCAGGCCTCGGTCCCCTTGTCCTCGGCCGCGCCCGGCGCGCCGGAGCGGTCGATCGCCTGGTCCACCGTGTCCGTGGTGAGCACGCCGTTGCCGACCGGGGTCGACTCGTCGAGCGCCACGCGGGTGAGGCCCGCGGTGACGGCGTCGCAGACGTACTCGAAGTGCGGGGTGCCGCCGCGGACGACGACACCGAGCGCGACAACGGCGTCGTGGCCACGGGCCAGCTCCTGGGCGACGACCGGCAGCTCGACGGTGCCGGGCACCCGCACGACGGTGGGCTCGGCACCGGCCTCCCGAGCCGTGGCGACGGCCCGTTCCAGCAGCCGGTCCACGATCTCGGCGTGCCAGCGGGCCGCCACCACCCCGACCCGCAGTCCGCTCGCGTCCAGCTGCGTGGCCCCGGAGGGCCGGCCCTCACCGCTCATGGGCCGATTCTCGCCTCTCGGCCCGCGCGCCGCGCCACGGGGTCTCCCGGTGGGCGGTGCGCGGCCGGGTCAGAGCGCCGGGTCGGCGACCTCGCCGAGGTCGGGCAGGTCGTGGCCCATCCGGTCGCGCTTGGTCCGCAGGTAGCGCAGGTTCTGCGGGGTCGCGCGCACCGGCATCGGCTCGCGACCGACGACGCGCAGCCCATAGCCCTCCAGCCCGGCGCGCTTGTCCGGGTTGTTGGTGAGCAGCCGCATCGACTTCACGCCGAGGTCGGCGAGGATCTGGGCGCCGATGCCGTAGTCCCGGGCGTCGGCGGGCAGCCCCATCGCGAGGTTGGCGTCGACGGTGTCGGCGCCGGCCTCCTGGAGCTGGTAGGCCTGCAGCTTGTGCAGCAGGCCGATCCCCCGGCCCTCGTGTCCACGCATGTAGAGCACGACGCCGCGGCCCTCCTTGGCGACGGCCTCCAGGGCCGCGTCGAGCTGGGGGCCGCAGTCGCAGCGCAGCGAGCCGAGGACGTCTCCGGTGAGGCACTCGGAGTGCACCCGGACGAGCACGTCCTCGCCGTCGTCGGCGGGGGTGGCGACGTCGCCCATCACCATGGCGATGTGCTCGGTACCGTCGAGGGTGCAGTCGTAGCCGTGCGCGAGGAAGTCACCGTGGCCGGTGGGGATCCGCGCGGTAGCGACCCGCTCGACGTGCTTCTCGTAGCGGCGCCGGTAGGCGATGAGGTCGGCGATGGTGATCAGCGTGAGGTCGTGGTCGGCGGCGAACACGCCGAGTTCCTCGCCGCGGGCCATCTCGCCGGTGTTCTTCTCCGAGACGATCTCGCACAGCGCGCCGGCGGCGGGCAGGCCCGCCATCCGGGCGAGGTCGACCGCGGCCTCGGTGTGCCCGGGACGGCGCAGCACCCCGCCTTCACGGGCCTGCAGCGGCACGACGTGCCCGGGCCGGACCAGGTCGTGCCGGTCGGTCCCCGGGTCCGCGAGCGTGCGGATCGTGTGCGCACGGTCCTGGGCGGAGATGCCGGTGGTGACGCCCTCCTTCGCGTCCACGGTGACCGTGTACGCGGTGCGGAAGGAGTCGCGGTTGGTGTGGTGCATCGGCGGCAGGTCGAGCCGCTCGCAGGCCTCACCGGTGATGGCCACGCAGACGTAGCCGGAGGTGTAGCGGACGGTGAACGCCAGCAGCTCCGCGGTCGCCTTCGACGCGGCGAAGATCAGGTCGCCCTCGTTCTCGCGGTCCTCGTCGTCCATCACGACGACCGGCTTGCCCTCGGCGATGTCGGCGATGGCCTTCTCGATCTGGGCGAAGCGCTCGGCCCGCTCCGAGGGGGACATCGCGGTGTGCGGGGCGTCCGGCAGCTTGCCCGACCCCTGGCCTGCCGGAGTGACCGGCGACGTCAACGGCTCGCTCACCGGGCGACCCCTTCCTGTCCGAACCCGGGCCCCTGCAGGTACCCCGCGGTCATGCGTTCCACGTACTTGGCGATCACGTCGACCTCCAGGTTGACCGGGTCCCCCGGGGCGCGCGACCCCAGTGTGGTCTCGGCGAGGGTCGTCGGGATCAGCGCCACCCCGAACCCGTCCGGGTACACGGTGGCGACGGTCAGCGAGACACCGTCGACGGCGACGGAGCCCTTCTCGACGACGTAGCGGGCGAGCTCGGCGGGCAGCGAGAACCGGACCTCGTCGCTGCGCTCGCCGGGGGTGCGGGAGACCACGGTGCCGATGCCGTCCACGTGCCCCTGCACGATGTGGCCGTCGAGCCGGCCACCGGCGGGCACGGCGCGCTCCAGGTTGACCCCGGACCCGGCACCGACGGCGCCGAGCGAGGTCCGCTTCAGCGTCTCGGGCACCAGCTCCAGGGTGAGCGTGGCCGCGCCCGGCCCGGTGACGACGGCGGTGAGACAACAGCCGTTCACCGCGACCGACTCCCCGTGCCCGACCTCGGCGGCCAGTGCCGCGCGCACGGTCAGCACGACGACGTCGTCGTCGGTGCGGACGTCGACGACCTCGCCGACCTCCTCCACGATCCCGGTGAACATCGCCCGTCCCTCCTACTGCGGCACGTCCGGCCCGGTCGGGCCGGATGCCGGTCGTGCGTCGATGACCACGTCGTCGCCGACGCGGTGGATCTCGTCCACGTGCAACCGAACGATGTCGGCGATCGTTACCACGCCCGCGTCACCGACGGCGTGCGGTCCCGCGCCGAGCAGGGCCGGGGCCAGGTGCACGAGCACCCGGTCGACGAGTCCTGCGGCGACGAACGCACCGGCGAGGGTCGGTCCGCCCTCGAGGAGCACGTCCACCACGGTCCGGTGGCTGAGCTCGGCGAGCACCTCCCCCGGATCGCGGGTGCGGAGGTGGAGCACGTCGGCGGTGCCGGCTTCGTCGGTCCGGGCCAGCCGGGCGCCGGGCGGGACGTCGCGGTGTCCCACCACCACCCGCAGGGGCTGGTGGTCGAACAAGGTGCCGTCGGGCCGGCGGGCGGTCAGCGCCGGGTCGTCGGACAGGACGGTACCCGTGCCCGCGACGATCGCGTCCATCCTGCGGCGCAGGTCATGCACCGTGCCGCGCGCGGCCGGGCCGGTGATCCAGCGGCTGGTGCCGTCGGCGGCGGCGACGCGGCCGTCGAGCGTGGTGGCGACCTTCCAGGTCACGTGGGGGCGTCCGGTGCGCGTGCGGTGCAGCCAGCCGCGCAGCGGACCGAGCGCGACCTCGTCGGCGAGCGTGCCGAGTGTCACATCCACTCCGGCGGCGCGCAGCCGGTCCAGACCGCCCGCGGCGACGGGGTTCGGGTCGGCGACCGCGGCGTGCACGCGGGCGATACCCGCCTCCAGGAGACCTTCCACGCACGGCGGGGTGCGGCCGGTGTGGTTGCATGGTTCGAGGGTGACCACCGCGGTGCCGCCCGCGGCCCGCGGGCCCGCCGCGGCGAGCGCGACCCGTTCGGCGTGCGGGCCGCCGGGTCGTGCGGTGGCGCCGACACCTGCCACCTCGCCGTGCCGGTCGAGGATGACGCAGCCGACCGCCGGGTTGGGGCTGGTGGTGCCGTGGACCTCCACGGATGCGGCCAGGGCACGGCGCATCGCCGCCACCGTGCGGCGGTCCGGGCCGGTCGAGCCGTCCACTGCTCCTCGCTCCGGGGCCGGGGCGGGCTCAGCCGGCCCAGCGGTGCGGGTTCGCGCGGCGGACGCTGTCGCGCAGCGCGGCGACGGCGCGGCCCGGGTCCTCGGCGCCGTAGACGGCCGACCCGGCGACGAAGCAGTCGACGCCGGCCTCGGCGGCCGCGTCGATGGTGTCGGCGTTGATGCCGCCGTCGATCTCGACGAGCACGGTGAGGTGCCCGGTGTCGACCAGGTTGCGGACGGTGCGGACCTTGTCGAGGACCTCGGGGATGAAGCTCTGCCCGCCGAAGCCGGGCTCGACGCTCATGACCAGCAACGTGTCGTAGTGGCGGAGCACCTCGACCCAGGGGTCGAGCGGGGTGCCGGGCTTGATCGACAGCCCGGCGAGGGACCCGGCGGCGCGCAGGTTCTTGGCGAGCATCACCGGATCGTGGGCGGCCTCGGCGTGCACGGTGACGTTGCGGGCGCCCGCCTCGGCGTAGCCCGGGGCCCAGCGGTCCGGGTCCTCGATCATCAGGTGGCAGTCGAGCGGGATGTCGGTGGCGGCGCGCAGGCTCTGCACCACCGGCAGGCCGAGCGTCAGGTTCGGCACGAAGTGCGCGTCCATGACGTCGACGTGCAGCCAGTCCGCGCCGTTCCCGGTCCCGTCGCCGCTCACGGCGGCGGCCTCCTCGCCGAGTCGGGCGAAGTCGGCCGAGAGGATGCTGGGCGCGATCATCGGGTGCACGCCGAGGAGGTTACTGGCCGCTCGCCGGCGGCCCCGCACCCGTGGGCGAGGCCGCCGTCACACCGCGGTCAGTCGTCGAGCGGGCGGCGCAGCAGCGCCAGGAACATCGCGTCGGTGCCGTGCACGTGCGGCCACAGCTGGACGGTCGGCCCGTCCCCGAGGCCGGGGACCTCGCCGGGCAGCCAGGCGCGCGCGTCGAGCTGTTCGACGGCACCGGCCGGGCCGGGGCGTCCGTCGCGGCCGACGATCCGGCCGACGACGCCGACGGTCTCCGACACGTGCGGCGAGCAGGTGACGTAGGCGACGACGCCGCCGGGGCGGACATGACGCAGCGCAGCGACGAGCAGCTCGCGCTGCAGCCGGGTCAGCGTCGCGATGTCCTCGGGGCGGCGCCGCCAGCGGGCCTCGGGGCGGCGGCGCAGCGCGCCCAGCCCGGTGCAGGGCGCGTCGACGAGCACCCGGTCGTAGCCGCCGTCGGGCAGCGGGGCCTCCCGGCCGTCGGCGACGTGCACGGTGACCGGCAGCTCCGCGACGGACCGGCGCACGAGATCGGCGCGGTGCTGGCTGGACTCGACCGCGTCGAGCGTGCCGCCCCGGGCGGCGACGAGCCCGCCCAGCAGCGACGCCTTGCCGCCCGGCCCGGCGCACAGGTCGAGCCAGCGGCCGGTGTCCTCGCCCAGCAGCTCGGCCCGGGCGAGCGCGGCGGCGACGAGCTGGCTGCCCTCGTCCTGGACGATCGCGAGCCCCTCGGCGACGGCGTCGAGCTCGCCGACGTCGCCGCTGCCCGGTTCCAGGTGCACCCCGTAGGGCGAGTAGGGCGCCTGCTCGCCGCCGGTGGCGAGGGCCAGCTCCTCGGCGGTGATCTCGCCGGGCCGGGCGAGCAGGTGCACGCGCGGTCGGGTGTCGTCGGCGGCGAGGGCGGCGGTCAGCTCCTCACCGGTCCCGCCGAGCGCGTCGGCGAAGGCCTGCGCGATCCAGCGCGGGTGGGCGTGGCGCAGCGCGGCGTCGCCGACCGGGTCCTCGGCGGGGTCGGGGGCGAGGCGGTCGAGCCACTCGGCCTCGGTGTGCTCGCCGATGCGGCGCAGCACCGCGTTGACGAACCCGGCCGACTGCGAACCGTGATCGGACCGGACCAGCTCGACGCAGGTGGTGACGGCCGCGTGGTCGGGCACCCGGGTGCGCAGCAGCTGGTAGGCGCCCAGGCGCAGCGCGTCGAGCAGGGCGTGCTCGATCTTGGCCAGCGGGCGGTCGGTGCAGGCGTCGATGATCGTGTCGAGCAGTCCCTGGGCGCGCAGGGTGCCGTAGCCGAGCTCGGTCGCCAGGCCGGCGTCGCGGTCGCGCAGCCGGTGCCGGCGCAGGATGCCGGGCAGGGCGAGGTTGGCGTAGGCGTCGCGCTCGCGGACGGCGGTCAGCAGCTCGTAGGCCGCCTGCCGGGCGGGGTCGACGGCCGGGGGCC
>NZ_JAMXSG010000078.1:0-21053 GCF_024124365.1 Pseudonocardia sp. McavD-2-B | reverse complement strand
CTGCCCGGCCCGGTCCGGATGCTCGCCCTCGCCGAGCTGGACGGCCGCACGGGCACCGTCGCCGGAGCCCTCGGCGGAGCCGGGACCGGAGCCGGGTTCGGAGACGGGCCTGCGTCGGGGGACGGAGCCGGTCCGACGGTGACGGCCGCCCTGGCCGCCCGGCCCGACGAGGTATGGCTGCTCCGCCCGGACGCCCACGTCGCCGCCGTGCTCGCCGCCCCGTCCCGCGACGACGTCGCGGCCGCCCTCGCCCGCGCGACCGCCCGCGGCACGACGGCGCCACCGCCACGGGCACGGACATCGAACGGACCGGAGGAGGGCCACGATGGCGTACTACAGGCGAGCCGGTGACGTCCCGCCGAAGCGGCACACCCAGCACCGGCGTCCCGACGGGACGCTCTACTACGAGGAGCTGATGGGGGAGGAGGGCTTCTCCTCGGACTCCTCGCTGCTCTACCACGCGGGCGTCCCGTCGGCGATCGTCGACGCCACCCCCTGGGACCCGGGCGACCAGTCGCTGACCGACAACCGGCCGCTCCTCCCGCGCCACCTGCGGCTGCACGACCTCGGCACCCCGGACTGGAAGTCGGTCGACGTCGTGACCGGGCGCCGGCTGGTGCTCGGCAACGCCGACGTGCGGATCTCCTACGTCGTCGCGGGGGAGACCAGCCCGCTCTACCGCAATGCCGTCGGCGAACGAGGTCGTCTACCTGGAGTCCGGGTCGGCGATCGTCGAGACCGTGTTCGGCGCGCTGGACGTGGCCGGGGGCGACTACGTCGTCCTCCCGCGGGCGACGACCCACCGCTGGGTCCCCACCGGTTCCGAGCCGCTGCGCGCCTACGCCATCGAGGCGTCGTCGCACATCGCCCCGCCCAAGCGGTACCTGTCGCGCTACGGCCAGCTGCTCGAGCACGCCCCGTACTGCGAGCGCGACCTGCACGGACCGGGGGCGCCGCTGCTCGTCGAGCAGACCGACGTCGAGGTGCTGGTGAAGCACCGGGGCGGGCCCGACGGGATCACCGGCACCCGCTACGTGGTGCCCACCCACCCGTTCGACGTCGTCGGCTGGGACGGCTGCCTGTACCCGTACACGTTCAACGTCGCCGACTTCGAGCCGATCACCGGCCGCGTGCACCAGCCACCGCCGGTGCACCAGGTCTTCGAGGGCTCCGGCTTCGTGATCTGCAACTTCGTGCCGCGCAAGGTCGACTACCACCCGCTCGCCGTACCGGTGCCCTATTACCACGCCAATGTGGACTCCGACGAGGTCATGTTCTACTGCGGTGGCGACTACGAGGCCCGCAAGGGCTCCGGGATCGGGCAGGGATCGATCTCGCTGCACCCGGGCGGGCACAGCCACGGCCCGCAGCCCGGCGCCGTCGAGCGGGCGCTCGGCGCGGAGTCCTTCGACGAGCTCGCGGTCATGGTCGACACGTTCCGGCCGCTGGCCCTCGGTGAGGGCGGACGGGCCTGCGAGGACCCGTCGTACGCCTGGAGCTGGGCGGGGCGCGGCCCGGCCCGGTGACCGGGCCGACCGCTCACCGGGCGGGGACGAGCACCGGCACCAGCCGTACCAGCACGACCAGGGCGACGAGCTCGACCAGGGTCTGGGTGACGACGGCGAGCGGGGCGAGGGCGAGCGCGCCGGGCAGCGCCAGCGCGAGCGGGAGGACGACCAGCGAGTTGCGGGTCGTCACCGAGAACACCACCGCCCGGGTGGCCGGCACGTCCAGGCGGGCCACCCGGGCGGTGAGCAGACCGATCACCACGGCCGCGACGACGAACGCCAGGTAGAGCGGCACCAGCCGCACCAGGGTGAGCGCCTGCGCCCCGACGGCGGCGGTCTGCGAGCCCACGACCGCGGCCAGGGTCGCCGCCATCAGCGGCACCATCGCCCCGGCGACGGCGCCCTCGACACGGACTGCGCGGCCGGCCGGGCGCCGTCGTCGCAGGCCCTGGACCAGGGCCGCCGCGGCCAGCGGGGCCAGGACCAGTACGAGGAACGCGTGCAGGAACGGCCCGGCCTCGACCACGGCGAGGACCTCCGGTCCGGCCGCGAGCCACAGGTAGCCGGGCAGCAGGAGCATCTGCGCGACCATCAGCAGCGGTGTCGCGGCGAGCATCTGCGCGCGGGCGCCACCGGCGAGCCCGGTGAACACGACGACGTAGTCGATGCACGGCGTCAGCAGCACGAGCAGGACGCCCACGAGCAGGCCGCGGTCGTCGGCGACCCATCGCGACAGCCCGATCGCGACCGGCGGGACCACCACGGCGTTCGCCACCAGCACGACCACCGGGAAACGGGTACCGGTCAGGGCCCGCGCGAGGTCGGCGAGCGGGACCGCGAGGAACGTCGCGAACAGCAGCAGCGCGAGCAGCGGGGTGACCGACGCGGCGAGCGCGGGCGCGATCCGCGGCGCGAGGAGACCGAGGAGCGCCCCGGCGAGGATCGCGGCCAGGTACAGCGCGACCTGGTGGCGGTCCCACCAGGCGACGAGCCGGCTCAGTCGGTGCCCCCGGCCGAGCGGTACGCCGACTGCACGGCCGGGCCGAGGTCGGCGCCGTAGGAGACGTCGGGGGAGTCCCCGCCCTGCTGGTAGCCACCGGTGACGGCCAGGATCTCGGAGTCGTCCGGGCCGGTCAGCCACGGGCCGCCGCTGGAACCCTGGTCGAGGCCGGGCCGGTCGAGCTGCCACTGGTCCTCGTCGAGCGTCCCGGCGGTGCCGGACACCGTCGTCGCGTCCGCGTCGCCGTCGGCGACGCAGTGCGCGGCGGTGACGACGAGGTCGCCGGTGGTGGACTCGACCACCGAGGCGGAGCAGAAGTGGTCACCGGGGTCCTCGGCCGGCCCGTCGAACAGGGCGCCGGTCGCGGGCCGCGCGAGCGCGGCGCCGAGCAGCCCGGGGACGTGCCACCGCGGGCGGGAGGGGCCGTGGCCGGGCCGGGTGTCGGTCCGCACGTCCACCTCCCACGCTCGTCCCGCTGACCGGATCAACGGTAGAGGGCACTCCTGTGATCCGTCGGCCGGACCGCTGTGGACGCGCTGCGAATCCCGGTCCGGTCGGTGGCCGGCCCCGCCCGCGGGCGGACCGGTGGCCGGTGTCCGACGACCGGTCCGGCGTGTCCGTCCGCGTGTCGTCGTTGCGTCGACGGTGGGAGCCGACCGTGCCCCGACCGGCTCACCTGGTGATGCTCCGAGTGGGTCATCAGCTCTGATGAGGTCGTGTAGCGACCGTGGCCGCCGCCACGACACAGGGGCCGTCGGGAGCGCAGAGGCCCCGGCGACGACGGCCCGGGGACGGGCGGAGCGGTGGAGGCAGTCATGGCGCGTCGGGTCGGGGAGCACGGAGCACGGGTGGGCGGACGACGCCTGCTGGCGGCCGCGCTGGTGGCGGCGGTCGGGTTCGTCCCGCTCGTCGCCGGGACCGCCGCCGCCTCCGACGGCGTCCGGGTCTCCGACGACCAGATCCCGGCGTGCGGCGCGACGGTGAGCCCGACCGGGTACTGCACGGCCGTCCGGGGCGCCGGCACCGCCACCGTCGTCGACGACGCCCGGGCCCGCACCGGACGCGGCTACCTGCGCCTGGACACCCCCGGCGGCGGTGACAAGGTCACCGTGTACGCCCAGGCCTTCACCGGGCGCAAGCTCTCGGAGATCACCGACCTCGAGTACCAGACCCTCGTCGAGCAGGGCAACGACTCGCGGCAGGTCCCCGCGCTCAACATCCCGGTCAACCCGAACAAGGCAGGCTCCACGTTCACCACGCTGGTGTTCGAGCCCGTCTACACCGCGACCACGCCGCTGCAGGACGGGACCTGGCAGACGTGGCCGGCGTCGAGCACCGGCGGCGGGTGGTGGGCCAGTGGGACGGACCCCGTCACCGGTGTGCCCAACAAGTACGGCTTCGACAGCTACACCGCCGGCTTCGCCGCGGTGAAGGCCGCGCTGCCCGACGCCGTCGTCGTCGGCGGGATCGCGGTCAACCAGGGCAGCGGCAACCCGGGGCTGCGCTCGGGCGTCGACAACCTGCGGATCAACGGCACCACGGTGGACTTCGACAACCCGGTCGTCCCGACCGCGCTCGCCGCAACCGGCGGCAACGGGCAGAGCGCCCAGGTCCGCACCGTCTTCGCCCAGCCGCTGTCGGCCACCCTCACCGGAGCGGGCAACGCCCCGGTGGCGGGCCAGAACGTCACCTTCACGGTGACCGGCGGCAGCGCCGCCTTCCCCGGCGGGGCCACCGCCACCGCCACCACCGGCGCCGACGGCGTCGCCACCGGCCCGGCACTGTCCGCCGGTGACACCGCGGGCCCGGTGACGGTCACCGCCACCGCCGGCACGATGAGCACCACGTTCGCCCTCACCGTTACCCCCGCGCCGGTGATCCCGCGGGAGGCCGACCTCTCGATCAGGCTCGGCGTGCCGGGCACGACGAAGGCGGGCACAACCCTTCCCGTCACCGTGACCATCCGCAACGCGGGCCCGGCCGCCGCGACCCGGGTCGCCGGTGCCGTCACCCTCCCGACCGGCCTGCGGGCCACCGCGGCCCAGGGCGGGATCGTCAGCGGCGGCCGCAGCGTCGCCTACCTGGTCCCGAGCATCGCCGCGGGCACCGAGCGGACCTTCACGATCACCGTGACCGTGGACCGCACGGCGGCCGGGGTGCGGACCCTCGACGCGGGCGTCGCCCCGTCGCAGGTCCGTGACCCGAAGCTCGCCAACAACGCCACACGGGTGACCACGACCGTCGTGCGCTGACCCCGGGGCCCCGGCGGGCGGGTCGCGGCGCACGGGCGCCGCGACCCGCCCGTCACCCGTTCCCGGGTCCGGATCTGATACGTCTGTGCGTACCGGCCGCCCCTGCCGGGGTGCGGTGGGCCGGCGACGAACGGGAGTGGCATGGACGCGGACGTGATCGTCGTCGGGGCCGGGCTGGCCGGTCTGGTCGCCACTCACGAGCTGACCCGGCGGGGCCGCCGGGTCGCCGTCGTCGACCAGGAGGGGCCGGTCGACCTGGGCGGGCAGGCGTGGTGGTCCTTCGGCGGCATCTTCCTCGTCGACAGCCCCGAGCAGCGCCGCATGCGGGTGCACGACTCGGTCGAGCTGGCCTGGAGCGACTGGCAGGGCAGCGCCGGCTTCGACCGCCTCGACGACGAGGACACCCACGCCGCGCGCTGGGCCCGCGCCTACGTCGAGTTCGCCGCGGGGGAGAAGCGCGCCTACCTCACCGAGCTGGGCATCTCCTTCCTCCCCACGGTCGGCTGGGCCGAGCGCGGCGACCTCACCGCCACCGGCCACGGCAATTCCGTGCCCCGCTTCCACGTGAGCTGGGGGACCGGTACGGGCGTCGTCGGACCGTTCGTCGACTCCGCCCTGCGCGCCGCCGAGGCCGGGCTGGTGACCTTCCACCACCGGCACCGCGTCGACGGGCTGGTCCGCACCGACGGCGCCGTCACCGGCGTCCGCGGCGCCGTCCTCGCCCCGGACGACTCGCCGCGCGGCGCACCCAGCAACCGCGACGTGACCGGGGAGTTCACCCTCTCCGCGCCCGCGGTCGTCCTGGCCACCGGCGGGATCGGCGCGAACCACGAGATGGTCCGCCGGTACTGGCCCGAGCGGATGGGCACCCCGCCGTCGTCGATGATCACCGGGGTGCCCGCCTATGTGGACGGCCGGATGCTCGACATCGCCGCCGACGCGGGTGTGCGGCTGGTCAACCGCGACCGCATGTGGCACTACACCGAGGGCGTCGTGAACTGGGACCCGGTCTGGCCCGGCCACGCCATCCGCATCCTGCCCGGGCCGTCGTCGATGTGGTTCGACGCGCTGGGGCGGCGGCTGCCCGCGCCGTACCTGCCCGGCTACGACACCCTCGGCACCCTGCGCCACCTGCGCACCACCCCGGACATCGCGCCCTACGACCACTCCTGGTTCGTGCTCACCCAGAAGATCGTCGAGAAGGAGTTCGCGCTGTCGGGCTCCGAGCAGAACCCCGACATCACCTCCGGTCGCCGCAGTGCCTTCCTCCGCGAACGGCTGCTCAGCCGGGGTGCGCCCGGCCCGGTCGAGGCGTTCACGACCCACGGGGAGGACTTCGTCGTCGCCGACACCCTCGACGAGCTCGTCGCGGGGATGAACGCCCTCACCGACGCCCCGCCGCTCGACCCGGCCCTGATCCGCGGCCAGATCGAGGCCCGTGACCGGCAGCTGGCCCACCCCTACAGCAAGGACGCCCAGGTCCAGGGCATCCACAACGCCCGCCGCTCGCTCGGTGACCGGATCGGGCGGGTCGCGGCGCCGCACCGGATCCTCGACCCCGCCGCCGGTCCGCTGATCGGGGTGAAGCTGCACGTGCTGACCCGCAAGACCCTCGGCGGGATCCAGACCGACCTCGACTCCCGCGCCCTCGACGCCCACGGCGAACCGATCCCCGGGCTCTACGCGGCGGGGGAGGCCGCCGGGTTCGGCGGGGGCGGGGTGCACGGGTACAACGCGCTGGAGGGCACGTTCCTCGGTGGCTGCATCTTCTCCGGCCGGGCCGCCGGCCGGAGCCTGGCGGGAACCGCCTGAACCCGGTCTCTCACTGAGCGAGAGTCGCCTTCCCGGACGGTGGCCTCGCGACGGATGCTCGGCTCCTCGACGACGAGGGGAGCAGCGGTGACCGGTGCCGAGAACCGCACGGTCCGGGTGGCGGGCCGCCACCGGGAGTCCGACGGCGTGGTGTCGCTGGAGCTGGTCGCCGCCGACGGCGGGCGGCTGCCGGACTGGACCCCCGGTGCGCACGTCGACCTCGTCCTGCCCGGCGGGCACACCCGCCAGTACTCGCTGTGCGGGGACCGGTGGGAGGCCCACCGCTACCGCGTCGCCGTACTGCGCGAGCCCGCCGGACGCGGCGGCTCGGCCTGGGTCCACGACCGCCTCGCGGTCGGGGACGAGATCGGTCTCGGCGGGCCGCGCAACAACTTCCCGCTGGTCCCGGCCCCGCGCTACCTGTTCGTCGCGGGCGGCATCGGGATCACCCCGATCCTGCCGATGATCACCACGGCGGACCTGCTCGGCGCGGACTGGGCGCTGCTCTACGGCGGCCGTACCCGCGCATCGATGGCGTTCACCCGTGAGCTCGCGGTCCACGGGGACCGGGTCCGGATCGTCCCGCAGGACGAGCACGGCCTGCTCGACCTCCCCGGCTTCCTGGGGCGGCCCACCCCGGACACCCGGGTGTACGGCTGCGGTCCCGCCCCGCTGCTCGCGGCGCTGGCCGAGACCACGGCCGGGTGGCCGTCGCACACGGTGCGGACCGAGCGCTTCGTCCCGCGCGCGACCGGCCCGGTCCGCGACACCGCCTTCGCGGTCCACCTCGCCCGCCGCGGGACCGAGGTGACCGTGCCGCCCGGGCGCAGCGTGCTCGACGCGGTCGCCGACGCCGGCGTCGACGTCCTGTCCTCCTGCAGGCAGGGCACCTGCGGGACCTGCGAGACGACCGTGCTGGCGGGCGAGCCGGACCACCGCGACTCCGTCCTCGACGACGACGAGCGCGCCGCCGCCGACTGCATGCTCGTCTGCGTCTCGCGCTCGGTCGGCCCGCGACTGGTCCTCGACCTCTGAGCCGTACCCCGACCCGATCCGACCGGAAGGCAGCGCCCATGACGGCCGCGCTCGACCACCTGCCCACCACCGACGTCGACCCGTTCGCCCCCGAGGTCCTCACCGACCCGCTCGCGTTCCACGAGGAACTCCGCGCCGCGGGCCCGCTGGTCCGGCTCACCCGCTACGACGTGCTCGCCCTCGGCCGCTACACCGATGTCCGGGCCGCGCTCGTCGACTGGCAGTCCTTCCGTTCCGGGGCCGGGGTCGGGATGCTGAACTTCCACACCGAACCACCGTGGCGGCCGCCGTCGCTGCTGCTGGAGGCCGATCCGCCGCACCACGACGCGCCCCGCCGCGTGCTCGGGAAGGTCCTCGGCCCCCGGGCGTTGCGCGTGCTGCGGGAGCGCTGGGCGGCCGACGCCGAGATCCTCGTCGACGAGGTGCTGGCCGGCGGGTACGAGTTCGACGCCGTCCCCGCCGTCGCCGAGGCGTTCCCGCTGCGCGTGTTCCCCGACGCCGTCGGGCTACCCGAGCAGGGCCGGGAGAACCTGCTGCCCTACGGCGACCTGCTGTTCAACGCCTTCGGCCCGCGCAACGCGCTGCTGGAAGAGAAGCTTCCGCGGCTCGGGGAGCTCTCGGCCTGGGTGAACGCCCAGTGCGCCCGCGACGCCCTGGCCGGGGAGGGGTTCGGTGCCGACATCTGGGCCGCCGCCGACCGCGGCGACATCACCGCCGAGCAGGCTCCGCTGGTCGTGCGGTCGCTCCTGTCGGCCGGGGTCGACACCACCGTCACCGGGCTCGCGGCGGTGCTGCACGCCGTCGCCCGGTACCCGGATCAGTGGGCGCGGCTGCGCGCCGACCCCGGGCTCGCCCGGGTCGCGTTCGACGAGGCGGTCCGCTGGGAGTCACCGGTACAGACCTTCTTCCGCACGACGGCGACCGACACCGAGCTCGCCGGCGTGCGGGTCCCGGCCGGGCGCAAGGTGCTGATGTTCCTCGGCTCGGCGAACCGGGACCCTCGGCACTGGGGCCCCGGCGCGGGCACCTTCGACCTCGACCGTGACCCGTCGGGCCACGTCGGGTTCGGGATGGGGCTGCACCAGTGCGTCGGCCAGCACGTCGCCCGGCTGGAGGCCGAGGCGGTGCTGGCCGCGCTCGCCGCGCGGGTCGCGACGATCACCCCCGCCGGGCCACCGCGCCGACGGCCGAACAACACCATGCGCGCCTGGGCGTCGATGCCGCTGCGGGTCACGCCGGCCTAGGTGGTGGTGGGATCGGACAGGTGTCGCAGGCGCTCGGCGCTGGCGACGAAGTCCGCGACCAGCGGGTGCGCGGCCAACCGGGGCCAGGCCAGCGTGATCGGTACCCGTGGCGAGTCGGAGACGAGCCGGTAGCGGATCTGCGGGTGGGTGTAGAGCCGTCCGGTGGACGCGGGGGTGAGCCCGACGCCCCGCCCGGCCGCGATCGCCTCCATCCATTCGTCGACGTTCCGCACACGCACGACGGTGTCCGGGCGCCGGGCCGGCTCCCAGAGATCGAGCGTGGTCGTGCCCGACACCACGTTGATCACGATCGCCTCGTCGGCGAGGTCGTCCAGCACCACGGTCCCGCCGTCCACCAGCCGGTGGTCCGCCGGCAGGGCCACGACGCGGGGCTCGTCGGCGAGCACCAGCGTCCCGAACCGGGGGTCACCGGGGTCACCCGGCAGGAAACCCACGTGCGTACGCCCGTCTGCCAGACCGGCCACGGTGTCGTCGTAACGCCGGATCTCCACCGTCACGTCCGGGTGGGCACGTTCGAAGTCGCGCACGATCGGCGCGGTGTACTCGGCCGTGGAGCCCCAGGTGAAGCCGACCCGCAGGGTGGGAGGTGCGCCGGTCGCGGCGCCGACCGCCTCGTCGAGCGCCGCCAGCACCCGGTGCACGTGTGGCAGGACCTGCTGACCGGCGGCGGTCAACTGCACCGTCCGGCGGTTCCGTGCCAGGAGCGTGGTGCCGAGCAGTCGTTCCAGCGAGGCGACGGTGCGGCTCAGAGCAGGCTGGGTGATCCGGAGATGGTGCGCAGCGCGGGTGAAGTTCCGCTCCCGGGCAACGGCCACGAAGGCGCGGAGATGCCGGAACTCCACTCCGTGCTCCGCAGGAATCTCTGTCATGCACCGGAAGCATAAGCGGTGCTGAAACGGCATTTCATCCCGCATGGTCGACCGGCCTAGCGTCGGTGTCAGCGCGCTGATCCGACGAGGAGAAGCCGAGCCGACGACGAGAGGACGGAACCGACGATGGTCTCCTTCCACGGGGTGATCCCGGCGCATCTGCTCCCGTTCACCGACGACCTGCAGATCGACGAGACCAACCTCCGCCGCCACCTGCGTGCGCTGCTCGACGTCGAGGGCGTCGCGGGCATCACGACCAACGCGCACGCCTCCGAGGTGGCCACGCTGACCGCGGACGAGCAGCGCCGCCAGCTCGACATCGTCCTCGACGAGGTCGCCGGGCGGGTCCCGGTCATCTCCGGGGTGTACCAGGACGGCTCGGCCAAGGCCGCGCGGATCGCCGCGGATGCCGAAGCCGCCGGAGCCGACGGGCTGCTCGTGTTCCCCACAGTCGTGTTCGAGGGCGGGGCACAGCTGCGCCCGGAGATGGCGGTGAGCCACTACGCCACGATCGCCGATGCCACGTCGCTCCCGATGATCGCGTTCGTCTACCCGGCGACGTCGGGACTCCGGCTGGACACCGACACGCTGGTCCGGATCTGTTCCGAGATCGACAGCGTGGTCGCGGTGAAGGAGTGGTCGAACGACATCGTCGCCTACGAGCGCAACCTGCGGGCGCTGCGAGCGCTGGACCGGCCGGTGTCGCTGCTGTCCAGCTTCAGCCGCTCGCTGCTCGCCTCCCTGGTGCTCGGCGCCGACGGGATCCTCTCCGGGCACGGCAGCGTCGTCGTGGACCTGCAGGTGGAGCTGTTCCGCGCGGTGGAGAAGCAGGACCTGGGTGAGGCACGCCGGGTCTGGGACCGCATCCAGCCCTTCGCCGAGGCCTGCTACGCGGATCCGTTCCTGGACGGGCACAACCGGATGAAGGTGGCGCTGGCGCAGCTGGGCCGGATCGACGCCGCGCACGTCCGCCCACCCCTGCAGCCGGTGCCCGACACCGAGCGGGCCACGCTGCGGGCGGCCGTCGAGCGGGCGGAGCTGCCCCGTGGCTGAGGTCCCCGGCCTGTTCGACCCGATCGAGATCGGGGGCGTGCGGCTCCGCAACCGCACGCTGCTGCCCTCGATGACCACCCGCCTCGCGGACGACGCCGGGCACGTCACCGAGGCGACGCTCGCCTACTACCGGGCCCGCGCCGACGGTGGTGTCGGCCTGGTCACCGTCGAGATGGCCTCACCCGAGATCGCCGGCAAGCACCGGTTCCGCGAGCTGGGCATCTACGACGACATGTTCCTTCCCGGCCTGCGCCGGCTGGTGGGCACGCTGCACGAGGCCGGGGCGCGGGCGTCGATCCAGCTCGGGCACGGCGGCAGCCGGGCGCGGTCCGTCGTCTCCGGCACCACCCCCGTGGCGCCGTCGGCGGTGCCCACCCCGGTCTTCGAGATCGACGCCGAGCTCGCCGTCCCGGAAGCCATGTCGGCCGCCCGGATCCGCGAGACGGTCGACGCCTACGTGGCCGCGGCGGCCCGCGCACAGCGGGCCGGGTTCGACATGGTCGAGCTGCACGGCGCACACGGCTACCTGATCTCGCAGTTCCTGTCCCCGCTGGAGAACACCCGCTCCGACGCCTACGGCGGGTCGCTGGAGAACCGGGCACGGTTCGGGCTGGAGATCCTGCGCCGCATCAAGTCCGAGGTCCCGGGCCTGCCGGTGATCTTCCGGATCGGGGTGGAGGACTTCTTCCCGGGCGGGCTCACCGCCGACGAGGGCATGCAGGTCGGCCGGTGGGCGGAGCAGAACGGTGCCGACGCGGTCAGCGTGACCGCCGGGCACTACCGCTCCCTGCCCGCCGCCGAGCGGATGATCCCACCGATGGCGTACCCCGCGGCGACGTTCGTCGAGTACGCGGCACGGATGAAGCAGCTCGTCGACGTCCCGGTGATCGGGGTCGGGCGGCTCGGCGACCCCGACCTCGCCGCCGGCGCCGTGGCCGACGGCAAGCTCGACATCGTGGCCCTGGGCCGCCCACTGATCGCGGACCCGCACTGGGTGGCCAAGGCGCAGGCCGGAGTCCCCGTCCGGCGTTGCCTGGCCTGCAACCACTGCATCACGAACATGCGCTCCGGCGCGCAGCTGTCCTGTGTGGTCAACCCGGCGACCGGCCGGGAGGAGGTCTACGCCGGCACGAGCGCCCCGGGAGGTCGCCGGATCGTGGTGCTCGGCGCCGGACCGGCCGGGCTGACCTACGCCTCCCAGGTCGCCGAGGGCAACGACGTCACGGTGATCGACAGGGCGGAGCGCCCCGGCGGGGCGTTCCGGCTCACCGGGCTCGCCCCACGGTTCAACGACGTCGCCGCGGCCGAACCGACGTTCACCGCCTACATCGACGAGCTGGAACGGACCTGCCGGCTCGGCGGCGTCCGGTTCCGCTACGGCTCCGAAGCCGCCGGTGACGACCTGCGCGGCGCCGACCTGGTGGTCGTGGCCACCGGCGCGCACTACCGGTTCGGCCTCGGCGCCGTCGTCCCCCGCCTGCTGCGCACCCGTGCCGCCCGCTCGCGGGCGGCTGCCCGCCTGTTCGCCTCCCCGCGGATCCGGGACGCGCTCTACTACCGGCTCCGCACCGGACGCGGCGCCGAACTGGCCCGCCGACTGCCCGTCGACCCGGGGAGCACGGTGCTCGTCGTCGGCGACGCCGCCCGGGCCGGCAAGGCCCGCGAGGCCATCACCAGCGCCTTCGACGCCGCCCTGGCGCCCAGCGCTCGATCCGCCCCCACCCCCTGACATCGATCGACAAGAGGTCCCGTGCCATGACAGAGCCGTCAGTGAGCGCAGTACACGCACCACCGGGCAACCGGCGGCAGAGCAGCAAGGTCGCCTTCGCCAGCCTGATCGGCACCACCGTCGAGTGGTACGACTTCTACATCTACGGCACCGCCGCAGCGCTGGTGTTCCCGAAACTGTTCTTCCCCGAGTTCTCGCCGGGTGCGGGCCTGCTCGCCTCGCTGTCCACCTACGCGGTGGGCTTCGCCGCCCGCCCGCTCGGCGGCATCGTGTTCGGTCACTACGGCGACCGGGTCGGCCGCAAGAAGATGCTGGTGGTCTCGCTGCTCGCGATGGGCCTCGGGACCCTGGCGATGGGTCTGGTCCCCGGCTTCGCCGAGATCGGCATCCTGGCCCCGGTCCTCATCGTGGCGCTCCGGTTCGTGCAGGGCGTCGCCGTCGGCGGCGAATGGGGCGGTGCGGTGCTGATGGCCGTGGAGCACGCGCCGCCCGGCAGAGCAGGCTGGTACGGGTCGTGGCCGCAGGTCGGCAGCCCGCTCGGGCTCGTGCTGTCCACCGCGGCGTTCTCCGCGGTGAGCAGCCTGCCCGACGAGGACTTCCTGTCCTGGGGCTGGCGGGTGCCGTTCCTGGCCAGCGCGCTGCTCATCGTCGTCGGGCTCGTCGTGCGGCTGCGGCTGATGGAGTCCCCGGTGTTCGCGCAGATGCAGTCGGCCGGGGAGACCGCACGGCTGCCCGTGCGCGACGCACTGGCCCGGCACCCGGGCAGTGTGCTCGGCGCCGCCGGCGCGTTCATCGTGATCAACACGGTTTTCTACCTGGTCACCGTGCTCGGGCTGTCCTGGGCCACGTCGCACCTGGGCATCCCGCGCGGCACGTTCCTCGCCGCCGTCCTGGTCGCCGCCGTGATCATGTGCGGCACCGTTCCGCTGTTCGGCGCGCTGTCGGACCGGGTCGGCCGACGACCGGTGTTCGCGGCCGGGGCGATCCTGGTGGCGGTGTTCGCGTTCCCGCTGTTCTGGCTGATCGAGACGATGTCGACGCCGCTGCTGTTCCTCGGTGTCATCGTGATCATGGGCATCGGGCACCCGTTGATGTACGGGCCGCAGGCGGCGCTGTACTCGGAGATGTTCCCGCCCGCGCTCCGCTACTCGGGTGCCTCCCTGGGTTACCAGATCGGCGGCATGCTCGGCGGGCTGGTCCCGCTCGTGGCCAGCGCACTGCTGGTCGCCTACGACCAGGCGTCCTGGCCGATGGCGGCGCTCCTCGTCGCCACCGCCGTGATCAGCCTGGCGTCCCTGCTCACCATGCGGGCCCGGTACGCCGACCACACCACCGGGGAGGTCGCGTCGTGACCGCACTCGATCTCACCGGTCGCACCGCCGCCGTCACCGGCGCGGCCCGCGGCATCGGCCGGGCCATCGCCACGGCGCTGGCCGACGCCGGGGCCCGGGTGGCGGTGATCGACAAGGACGCCGACGGCGCGCGGTCGGTCGCCGAGGAGCTCGGCGGCGTCCCGGTGTCGGCCGACCTCACCGACGCCGACGCCGTCGACCGGGCGTTCGCCGAGGTCGTCGAGCGGCTCGGGGCACCCGAGGTGTTCGTTAACAACGCCGGCATCCTGCGGGCCGGTGACCTGGTCACCTCCGCCGTCGAGGACTGGGACGCCCAGTTCGCCGTCAACACCCGGGCGGCGTTCCTGTCGGTGCGCGCCGCGGCGGGCCACATGCGTGCCCGCGGCGGGCCCGGCTCGATCGTCGTGGTCACCTCGAACTGTGCCCGGACCCCGCGGATGGACCTGGGTGCGTACTGCGCGTCCAAGGCGGCCACGGACATGATGGCCCGCTGCCTGGCGCTGGAACTCGCCGCCGAGCAGATCCGGGTCAACACGCTGTGCCCCGGCTCCTGCGACACCGAGCTGCAACGCGCCCAGTGGCGTGAGCTCGGCGTCGGCCCGGAGCGCCAGATCCACGGTGACCCCGCGAAGTACCGCACCGGCATCCCGATGGGACGTCTCACCACCCCGCAGGACGTCGCCGACCTGGCCCTGGTGCTCGCCTCGGACACCAGCCGGTTCGTCACCGGGCAGTCCTGGCACGTCGACGGAGGACAGACCCTGCCATGACCGACACCACCACCGACCCCCGCGCGGACTTCGCCGGGCTGACCGCCGTCGTCACCGGCGGGGCCTCCGGCATCGGCGCAGCCACGGCGGCCCTGTTCGCGGCGCGCGGCGCCCGGGTCGCCGTGCTCGACCTCGATCCGGGCGATGTGCCGAGCCCGCTGCTCGGCGTGCGCGCCGACGTCACCGACGACGACTCCGTCACCGCCGCCGTCGACGAGGTCATGACGGCGTTCGGCCGGATCGACATCCTGGTCAACAACGCCGGTGTCGGCGCGGCCGGCACCGTCGAGGCCAACGACCTCGACGAGTGGCGTCGGGTTCTCGACGTGAACCTCCTCGGGCTGGTGCGCACGACCAGGGCCGCGCTACCCGCACTGCGCCGCGCGGGCTCGGCCTCGGTCGTGAACGTCGGCTCCATCGTGGCCACCGCCGGACTGCCCGACCGGGCGTTGTACTCGGCGAGCAAGGGGGCCGTGCTGTCCCTGACGCGGGCCATGGCCGCCGACCACGTCCGCGACGGCATCCGCGTCAACTGCGTGTGCCCCGGCACCGTGGACACCCCGTGGATCGGCCGGCTGCTCGACGCCGCCGCCGACCCCGACACCGAGCTCGCGGCGTTGCGCAGCCGCCAGCCGACCGGGGGCCTCGTGGGGATGGAGGAGGTCGCGCGGGCCGTCCTCCACCTCGCCGACCCGCACCAGCGCTCTCTCACCGGCGCCGTCCTGGCGGTCGACGGCGGGATGTCGGGCCTCCGCGTCCCGCAGGGCTGAGCCACGGGGCGGTATCCGTCCGACGGTCCGTACGGGGCACCCGCGACGACGGGCCCGGGCCGGCCCGCCCGTCGCGGCGTCACGGGCAGGTGATCGCCACCGGGCCGCGTGACCGGGGAGGCACCCTGGGGCAGACTCGACCCGTGGTCGGGGGCGAACCGGTGCTGGCCCGGGCGGTGCGGATCCTGTCGGTGTTCGAGCCCGGGCGGGCCGAGCTGGGCGTCGCCGAGATCGCCCGCGCCTCGGGGCTGCACGTCGCGACCGCGTCACGGCTGGTCGGGCAGCTCGTCGAGCAGGGGCTGCTCACCCGCACCGGCTCCGGGCGGCTGCGGATCGGGATGCGGCTGTGGGAGCTGGGGCAGCGGGCGTCGCCGACGCTGACCCTGCGGGCCGCGGCCCTGCCGTTCCTCGGGGACCTGCACGCGGTCGTCGGGCACCACGTGCAGCTGGGTGTCCTCGACGGCGACGAGGTCATCTTCCTGGAGCGGCTCTCCGCGCCCGGGGCGGTGGTCAACCTGACCCGGATCGCCGGGCGGCTGCCGCTGCACGTCTCGTCATCGGGGCTGGTGCTGCTCGCCCACGCGCCGCCCGAGCAGCAGGAACGGGTGCTCGCGGCGCCCCTGGAACGACGGACCCCCGCCACGGTGACCGACCCGGACCGGCTGCGGGTCCTGCTCGCCCGCGTCCGGCGCGACGGCCACGTCGTCACCGAGGGCCACGTGCACCCCGACGCGACCGGTGTCGCGGTCCCGGTGCGCGGCCGGGACGGGGCCGTCGTCGCGGCGCTGTCGACGGTGCAGCCGCACGACGGCCGGGCCCGCACCCTCGTCCCGGCGCTGCGCGCCGCAGCGCACGGCATCGCCCGGGCACACGGCGGGAAAGACACCGCGCCGGACTGAGTGCCGGCTTCAGGCCCCGGCGCCCGCGCCGACCGGCGCCGGGCGCAGGGTCAGTGGCAGCAGGTCGCGCACCTCGGTGCGCAGCGTGTCCAGCGCGTGCGGGTCCTCGCCGCTCAGGAACCCGAGCAGCGCCTGCTGGAACACCCCGTCGACCATCCCGTAGGCGGCGTGCCGGCCCAGCGCGACCTCGGTGCCGGCGAGTTCGGCGTAGCGGGTCACGACCCGCCACACCATGTCCTCCAGGGTGCGGTCGATCTGGCCGACGGCCTCGCGCAGGTTCGGCTCGAACATGCTCTGGGCGCGCAGGTCGTACCAGAGGCGGTGCATCGGGGCCTCGTCGACGACCGTCTCGCACAGCTTGTCCGCGAACGCGGTGACCAGGCCGTCGGCCGTCGTCGCGTCGGCGACGGCGCCGTCGTAGCGGGTCACGCACACCGCCTTGTACTGACGCACGCAGTAGACGATCAGCTCCAGCTTGTCGGCGAAGTAGTAGTGCACGACGCCGTGGCTGTACGGGGAGTTCTGCGCGATCTCGCGCAGCGACGCCCGGGCGTAGCCGAGCTCGCCGAGGGTCTGCAGGGCCGAGTCCGCCAGCGCGCGGCGGCGCGCGTCGTGCTTGTCGACCGGGTTCGCCCGTGCCACGCGGCCCCCTCCCGTCGTCCGCTCGACAGCCACTGTAACCGACCGTTGCGCCTCCGACGCCCTCGTTCTGGACGCCCGCCCGACGATATCTTGACAACTGGTCAGAGATCGCGGCAGGGTGTGGCCCCCATCACCGATCGACACTGGAGTCGCCGTGACGCAGATCGACCTGACCGGACGCACCGTGCTGGTGACCGGAGGAGCACAGGGACTGGGCGAGGGGATGGCCCGCGCGATGGCCGACTCCGGCGGCCGGATCGTCGTCGCCGACCTGCAGGACGAGGCAGGCGCCACGCTGGCGAAGTCCCTCGGCGAGCAGCACGGGTTCGTGCACCTCGACGTCACCGACGACGCGTCCTGGACCGCCGCGGTCGCCGAGACCGTGGAGCGGTTCGGCGCCCTCGACGTCGTGGTCAACAACGCGGGCGTCGAAGTCACCCAGCTGCTGGTCGACACCGAGCCCGACGACGTCCGCCGGATGCTCGAGATCAACCTGCTCGGCACGATGCTCGGCATCAAGCACGCGTTCCGGGCGATGCGCCCGGGTGGCCCGGCGGGCCGTGGCGGCGCCGTGATCAACGTGTCCTCGGTCGCCGCCACCATCGCGTTCCCCGCGATCGCCGGCTACTCCGCGACCAAGTCCGGCGTCGACCGGCTCACCCGGGTCGCGGCGATGGAGTCGGGCAAGCTCGGCTACGGGGTACGCGTCAACTGCGTCTACCCCGGGCTGGTGCCGACCGCGATGGGGCAGAAGCTCGCCGTCGAGACCGCCGGTCTCGGACTGTTCGAGAGCCCCGAGGCCGCGGTCGGGGCAGTGGTCGAGCTGACCCCGTCCGGCCGGCTCGGCGAGGTCGCCGACATCGCCGACGCGGTCACCTTCCTCGCCTCCGACGCCGCCCGGTTCGTCAACGGCGCCGGCCTGCCGGTCGACGGCGGCATGGGCATGTGACCGGCAGGTCCGCACCGCCCGGGATCACCGGTCCCGGGCGGTGAGGACCTCGTCGAGCACCACGGTGGCGCGGAACCCGCACAGCACCAGGATGTGCAGCAGGTAGAGCCACAGCGCCAGCGCCGACACCGTCCCGACCACGGGCAGCCCGGCGAACGGCGCCGACCACTCGATCGGGATGGCCAGGAACAGCAGGAAACCCTGCAGGAACCCGGCCAGCACCGACCCGGTGCCGAACGCGCCGAGCACCAGCGCGCGCCGGCCCAGCCGCCCCGGCCCGACCAGCCCGAACACCGCGAGCAGCGCGGTCGACAGCGTCACCCACACCACGTGGAACGCGACCACGACGCCCCACACCAGCGACCAGCCACCCGCGGCGTAGAGCGGCCCGACGTAGGGCGCCGCGCCCAGCACGACCAGCACGAGGAACGGCGCGACCGCCGCGACCCCGAGCAGCCCGGCGCGGCCGCGCCAGCCGGTGAGACGGTCGCGGGCTGCGGACATCTGGACGAACGCGCGGCGCAGGCCCTCGCCGTAGAGGCTGGCCGGGAACAGCACGACCAGCGCCTGCCACCAGGCCATCGACAGCGACACCGCGGCCAGTGTGCGCAGCGCCTCGGGCGTGCCGTGCCCGCCGGGGAGCCCGCCGATCGCCGCCTCCATCGCCGTGGTCACCGTCCCCGGCCCGGCCAGCGCGCCGACGCCCCACAACGCCACCATCGCCAGCGGGACCAGCCCGATCACCCCGAAGTAGGTCGCACCGGCGGCCCACAGCGCGATGTCGCTGCCGGGGAAGGTGTTGCCGAGCCGGCGGGCGAGGGCGCGGGCCCGGTTCACGGCGCGCCCCCCGTGCGGCGCTGGCACGCTGGTCCGATGACGACCGGGGACGACGACGGCTGGTCGGCCCTGCACGGCGGCATCCGGCCCTCCCCGGTGGTACGCGGCTGGCTCCGGATGGTGCGGGTCCTCTCCGCGGGCCCGGTCGCCCGGGTCCCACCGGACGTGCTGTCGCTGTCCGGCGTGGTCGTGCTGGCCGGGGCATGGGCGGTCGCGCCGGCCGGGGCGCCGTGGACGGCGGTGACAGCCCTGCTCGTGGTCGCGGCGGGGGTGCTCGACGGCCTCGACGGTGCCGTCGCGCTGCGCACCGGGCGGGCCCGGCCGCTGGGTGCGGTGGTCGACGCCGTCGCCGACCGCCTCGGGGACCTGCTGCTCGGGGCGGTGCTGGTCGCGCTCGGCGCCGCGCCCGGCTGGGTCCTCGCGGCGCTCGCGCTGGTCTTCGTGCACGAGTTCCTGCGGGCCCGCGCGCAGTCGGTCGGCATGCCGGGGGTGGGCGCGGTGACCGTCGCCGAGCGGCCGACCCGGCTGGTCGTGGTCGCCCTGCCCGCACTCGGTGCGGCGGTGCTCCCGGCCGGCCCGCCACTGGTCGGGGTGTCGTGGGGGACCGTCTTCGCCCTCACCTGGACGGTCCTGGGTGCGGTCGGGCTGGTGCAGCTCGCGGTGGGCGTGGTCCGGACGACCCCGCCGCGGTTCCCGGAGTCCCCGCCGGGCCGATGAGCCCGGCGACGATCTCGGCCGACATCAGCACCAGCGGGATGCCGCCGCCCGGGTGCGCGGACCCGCCCACCAGGTAGAGGCCCGGCACCGGGCCGCGGTTGGCGGGCCGGCGCAGCGCGGCCCGGGGGCCGTGCGAGGCGGTGCCGTAGATCGCGCCGCCCGGCGAACCGGTGCGCCGCTCCAGCTCGGCCGGGGTCAGGACCTCGGCGAACCGCAGGCGGTCTCGCACGTCGGCGCCGCGGGCGGCGAGCACGCCGAGCACCCGGTCCCGGTAGCGCTCCGCGAGCCCGGGGGCGTCCCAGTCGACACCGCGCCCCGGGGCGTGCAGGGGCGCGTTGACCAGCACGAACCAGCCCTCGGAGGCGTCGTCGGGGCGCAGCGCCGGGTCGTCGGGGGTGTGCACGTACACCGTCGGGTCGGGCACCGGGCGGGGCTCGCGACCGAAGATCGCGTCGAACTCGGCGTGCTGGTCGCGCGGGAACCAGACCCGGTGCGCCGGCCCGGGCTCCCGGCCGGACAGCCCGAGCAGCAGCACGAACCCGGCGGTCGAGCGGGGCGTGCGGTGCAGCCGCCTGCGGGCCCGGCGCGCGACGTCGCGGGGGAGCAGCCGCTCGTGCAGCACGTGCGCGTCGACCCCGGACACGACGACGTCGGCGCGCACCTCGCGGCCCCCGGCCCGGACCCCGGCGGCACGGCCGCGTTCCACGAGGACCTCGTCGACGGGGGTGCCCGGGTGGAGCGTGACGCCGAGGGCGACGCAGCGGTCCACGACGGCGTCGACGATGCGGCGCAGCCCGCCCGGCACCCACCACGCGCCGAACTCCTGCTCGACGAAGGCGGTCACCGCCAGCACCGCGGGGGTGCGGCGCGGGTCGGAACCGGAGTAGGTGGCGTAGCGGTTCAGCCAGGTCCGCAGCCGCGGGTCGGGCAGCAGCCGCGCGCCCAGCCCGTCGAGGGTCCGCCACGGCGCGACCGCGCGCAGGTCGGCCGGGCGGGCGCTCATCCGGGCGAGCGCGGCCGTGGTGAGCGGGCGGCGCAGGACCGGCTCCCCGACGAGGCCCCACAGCCGTCGCGAGTGCTCGTGCAACGCCGTCCAGGACGCGCCGGCGCCGTCGCCCAGGGCGGCGTCGAGGGCGGCCGGGACCGCGGCCACGGCGTGCGGGAGGTCCAGCCGGGTGCCGTCGGCGAAGACGTAGCCGCAGGCCGGGTCGACCGGCGTGACCGGCAGGTCCGCGGGACCGCCGGTCGCGGCGAACAGGTCGTCGAGCAGGTCCGGCATCGTGAGCAGCGACGGACCGGTGTCGAAGGTGAACCCGTCCCGGGTGACGACGCCGAGCTTCCCTCCCGGGGTGTCGGCCCGCTCGAACACGGTGACCGCGTGCCCGGCGGCGGCGAGCCGCGCCGCCGCCGCGAGCCCGCCCAGCCCGGCGCCGACCACCACGACCCGGCTCACAGCGCACGCCCCTTCCAGCTCAGCGTGCCGCGTAGCCTGCCCGCCCACGACGACGCGAGCAGCCCGAGCAGGGCCAGCACCGACACCGGGTGGGCGAGCGCGTCGACCGCGCCGCCGCCGCCCGACGGCCCGGTGACCCAC
>NZ_JAMXSG010000077.1:0-21088 GCF_024124365.1 Pseudonocardia sp. McavD-2-B | reverse complement strand
CCGGGCGCCCTGGGCCGCCACCAGCCGGGCGGTCGCGTAGCCGACACCGGGGAGCCCGCCGTTCTGGCCGGCGCCGGTGACGAGCACGGCGCGGCCGGCCATCGGGCCGGCCCCGGGCACGAACGGGTTCTCCAGCGGGCCGGTCACCGGGTCACCCCCGCCACCGGGACCGCGGTGCCGGACCAGTCGGAGAACAGCCGCACCACCATCGAGATGCCGGCGTTGCGTGCCCCGGCGACGGCCAGCAGCAGGTTCTCCCGGCCGGAGCCGGCGAGCAGCGGGTCGAAGCCGTCGCCGCGGGTGCCGTCGGCGAACCGGACCTGGCCGTCCAGGCCGTCCTTCCCGGCCCGGGCGAGGTCGGTGACGCTGCGGCCGCACCGCTGCGCCAGCCAGGCCCGCACGTCGGCACGGCCGAACCCGGCGGCGGCGAGCTGCTGGGCGTGCTCGGGGCAGAACACGACCCCGGCGCTCGCGTGCCGGAAGATCCAGGCCCCGGTGCGGGAGAGCGTGTCGGCGACGTCGGCGAGCAGCTGCTCGGCCGAGCCGGTGTGCCGGTTGTCGACGTACTCGCAGGTCCGCAGCAGTGTCGCGGACACGGCGGACTCCCCCGGCGCGACGCCGGCCTCGACCGACAGCGGCTCCCAGGGGCTCTCCTCCTCGTTCTCGGCGATGCAGATCTGCCAGCGCCCGGGCAGCCCCTGGGTGGCCTGCTCCAGGGCGTGCGGGTGCACGCCGTAGACGTTGCGCACGATCAGCCCGATCGACCGGGCGACGGTGGCGTTCGGCCGGAACCCCGGCCCGAACACGCCGCCGGTGGAGTTGAACCCGAGCGCGTCGCGGACCGGGCCGTTGACCACGATCAGCGGTGCCGGACCGCTGGTCGACTGCCAGCCCCCACCACCGGTGGCGCGTTCCGCGGTCAGTGCGGCCCAGGCCGCGAGGACGACGGGGAAGTACTCCGGGCGGCAGCCCGCCATCACCGCGTTGATCGCGGCCAGCTCGACGGTGACCGCCCGGTCCAGCTGCGGCAGCCTGCCGATCTCGGTCTCCGGGGCCAGATCGGTGGTGGCGAGGAAGCGGTCGACCAGCGCGCGCGACGCAGGCACCACCGGCAGCCCGTCGGTCCAGCCCTGCTCGAAGCAGTGCTCGACCGCGGCGGCGGCGAGATCCGGGTCCGGGTCGGTCCCGGCGGTCACCGCTGCGCCCCGGTGAGCAGAGCGGCGACGTCGCCGGCGAGCCGCGCGGCACGGTCCCGGACCTGGTCCGGTTCGAGGATCGCGACCGGGTGCGGGGTGGTCAGGTAGCGGTAGCCGGTGGCGCCGCGCAGCGCGGCCATCGTGTCGGCGGTGGCGGCGAACGCGTCGCTGCAGATCACCGCGGCGGGCACCCCCGCCCTCTCGAACAGCACCCCGTCGGCGACCGCGGACGCGCTGCACGATCCGCAGTCACCGACCCCGGTGACGACGACGTCGCAGCCGCGCGCGTACTCCTCGATCAGCTCGTCGGGCGCCGGGACGGCGAACTGCCGTTTCGTTCGGGCCACCGTGACCCCGGCGGCACCGTGCTCGTCGACGAGCAACCGGGCCACCTCGGTGAGCAGCAGGTCGGCGTTCTTCTTGGTGTTCTCCAGGACCCCGATCCGGAGGCCGGTCAGCTCCGGGCGGCGCGGCGCGAGCACTCCCGCCCCGGGCTCCGGGGAGGGATCGGCGCCCCGGCCGGTCGGGTCGAGGATGGGGTTGGGCCTCTCGGACACGTCTCGTCTCCTTCCTGTTCAGCCCGCGAGCCGGGTCAGCCGGGACTTCATCTCGGCGCGTTCCAGCGAGCCGGGCGGCACGAGCGTCACCGCGGCCCTGACCGACAGCCGGGTCCGGATCGCGGTCTCGATCTCCCTGCCGAGCTGCTCGGTGTCACCGGCCGCCTCGCCCCACTCGGCCTCGATCCGCAGCGGCGGGTCGACCCGCGGGCCGTGCTCGGGCAGCACGATCTGCACGGCGCCGGTGGTGCGCGGGTGCAGCGCGACGACGAGATCGCGCACCGCGGACGGGAAGACGTTGACGCCGAGCACGATCAGCATGTCGTCGGTCCGCCCGATGCAGCGGATCAGCGGGGCGTCGTCGGCCGCCCGGCCGGTGACGACCACCCGGTCCCGGGTGCGGAAGCGCACGAGCGGGCAGCATTCGCGGTCCACCGAGGTGTAGACGAGCTCGCCCTCGGCGCCGGGTTCGGCGCCCACCGGCTCCCCGGACTCCGGGTCGATCAGCTCGGCGACCACGTGCCGGCCGCCGGTGAAGCGCATCCCACCGCTGCCGGGCTGCTCGGCGAACAGCACCGGGGCCATGTCGGCGTTGCCGAGCCCCTCGGTGACCGGGGCGCCCCACTCCTGCTCGACCTGTCTGCGGAACGCGGGTTCCCCGCCGCCGGGCTCACCTCCGACGAAGATCTTCCGCAGCCCGAACCCGCGCGGGTCGCGGCCGGCCGCCCTCAGGTACTCGGCCAGGTAGCGGGCGTAGGACGGCGTCGAGTGCAGCGCCGTGACGCCGAGCGACTCCAGTGCCAGCACCGCCTTCTCCGACGCCCCGGTCCCGATCGGGACCATCGTGCTGCCGATGCGTTCCAGCGCGTCGCGGATCGGGAGACCGCCGACGAAAAGGGTGAGGCCGGCGCCGTGCAGGACGACGTCGTCGCGGGTGGCCCCCATGGTGCGGAACGCCCGTGCGACCAGCTCGGTCCAGGCGCCCGCGTCGCGCCGGGTCACCCCGACCCAGCTGGGGCGTCCGGTGGTGCCGGTGGAGGCGTGCACCCGCACGACCTCCGACATCGCGACGCCGGCGTGCCGGCCCAACGGCGGCTGCGCCGCCTGGGAGTCGCGCAGCATCTGCTTGCCGGTGAAGGGGAACCGGGCCAGGTCGGCGAGCGAGCCGAACGCCGACGCGTCGATCCCGTGCTCGGCGAACAGGTCGGCGTAGAACGGCGAGCGGGCGGGCAGGCCCTCGAGCTGGGCCCGCAACAGGTCGGTGACGGCCTCGGCGTCGGCCGACGCGACGAACCCGGGCACGGGTGCAGGGGACACGGTGGCTCCTCGGATCGCGGCGGGCGTCAGACGTCGTGGACGATCACGCCGCGGATGGTGCGGCCGGCGGTCATGTCGGCGTAGCCCCGGTCGACCTCGTCCAGCCGGTACCGGCGGGTGATCAGCTCGTCGAGCTTGAGGTCGCCGGCCCGGTAGAGGCCGAGCAGGCGGGGGATGTCGTACAGGGGGTTGCAGCCGCCGAACAGCGCGCCACGGATCTGGCGCTGGTAGCTGATCATCATCCCGGCGTGCACGTCGACGGTGTTCTCCCCGAGCCGCCCGACCGCGGTCACGGTGACCCTGCCGCCCTTGCCGACGACCGCGACGGCGTCGTTCACGATCTCCGGGGTGAGGACGCCGGGGGTGCAGATCGCGTGGTCGGCGAGCTGGCCCCAGGTGGTCTCGACGACGAACTCGTGTGCGCTCGCCGCGTCGGCGAAGGTGTGCGTCGCCCCGAACAGCTCGGCGGACTCGCGCTTGAACGCGACCGGATCGACGACGACCACGTTCTTCGCCCCGGCGTAGCGGGCGCCCTGCACGGCGTTCGACCCGACCCCGCCCGCGCCGTAGATCACCACGGTCTCCCCCGCCCGGACGCCCGCGGCGTACACCGCGGAGCCCCAGCCGGTGGGGACACCGCAGCCGACCAGCGCGCCGATCTCGAACGGGATGTCCTCGGGCAGCGGGACGCACGCCCACTCCGACACCACCGCGTACTGCGAGAACGTGCCGAGCGTGCAGAAGCCGCCGAAGTCCACGCGCTCGTCGCCGGTGCCCTGGTGGAACCGGAACGACCCGTCGAGGAACATCCCGGTGCCCGCGTTGAGGCCCTTCACGCACATGTTCTGGTGCCCGGTCGAGCAGGGACGGCAGGCGCCGCAGGCGGGGATGTAGGAGCAGACGATCCGGTCGCCGGGGCGGACCCGGCGCACGTCCGGTCCGACCGACTCGACGATCCCGGCGCCCTCGTGGCCGCCGACGACCGGGAACCGCACGGGCGCGTCGCCCGCGGTGATGTGGTCGTCGGAGTGGCAGAGCCCGGCGGCGTGGAACCGGACCCGCACCTCGTGCGCGCGGGGCGGTTCGAGCCTAAGGTCGGTCAGCTCCCAGCCGGTGTGCGGACCGCGGGCCACCGCCGCCCGGGTGGTGATGACACCGGCGTCGGTGGTGGACGGTCCGGCCGTCGTCTCTGCTGTGCTCACTGCGGGGCCCCCTCCGGTCGTGCCGCGACGTGCGGCAGCACCTCCGCCCCGATCAGGGCGATGTGGTCGAGATCGGCGATGTCGTAGACGTGCAGGTAGACGGTGTCCGCACCGGCCTCGGCCAGCCGTCCGATCCGGTCGGCGACGTGGTCCGGAGACCCGATGGCGGCGTTGTCGCGCATGAGGTCGGACCCGATGACCGCGCCGCGGCGGGCGACCTGCGCCGGGTCGGCGCCGCAGGCCACCGGCAGTACCGCGGACCGGCGTGCGGTCGCCGGGTCCCGGCCGACCGCCTCGCACGCCCGGTCGAACACCGCGTAGCGCTCGGCCAGGTCGCCCCCGAGGGCGCCGTTGAACTCGTCGGCGAAGCGGGCGGCGATCGCGGGGGTGCGCCGCGGACCGGTCCCGCCGACGATCACCGGCGGGTACGGGTCCTGCGCCGGGTGCGGCGGGGTGTGGTTGTCCGCGATCCGGTGGTGGTGGCCGTCGTGGGAGAACGACGTGCCGGTCCGGGCGGCCCGCCACAGACCGGTGACGACCGTCAGCTGTTCCTCCAGCCGGTCGAACCGGTCGCGGGTCGGCGGGAACGGGATCCCGAACGCGGCGTGCTCTCGCTCGTACCAGCCGGTGCCCAGTCCCAGCTCGACCCGGCCGCCGCTCATCTCGTCGACGGAGGCGACGATCGTCGCGAGCAGGCCGGCCTCGCGGAACGTGGCGGCTCCGACCAGGGCGCCGAGCCGGATCCGGCCGGTGTCGCGGGCAAGGCCGCCCAGCGTGGTCCAGCAGTCGGTGGGACGGTACGTGCGGTCGTGCGGGTCGACGCCCATCAGGTGGTCGGAGCGGAAGAACGCGTCGAACCCGGCGGCCTCGGTCGCCCGGGCGAGGGCGAGGATCTCGTCGTAGCGGCAGCCGTGGCGGGGTTCCATCAGCACCCGCAGCCGCACCCCGGTGCCCGCCGTCCGCTCAGCCACGGATCGACACCGTCTTCACCTGGGTGTGCTCCAGCACGGCGTCGGCGCCCATGGTGCGGCCGAAGCCGCTGCGCCGGTAGCCGCCGAACGGCCCGCCGATCACCCCGGCGCCGAGCGCGGCGTTCACCGCGACCTGCCCGGCGGCCAGCCCGCGCGACATCCGCACGGCGCGGCCGACGTCGCGGGTCCAGACCGACGCGACCAGCCCGTAGTCGGTGTCGTTCGCGACGTCGAGGGCCTCGCTCTCGTCGTCCACCGCGAGCACCGACAGGACCGGGCCGAAGATCTCCTCGCGGGCGATGGTCATGCCGGGGTCGACGTCGTCGAACAGCGTCGGTTCGACGAAGAACCCCCGGTCCAGTCCGCTCCCGGTCGGCGTGCCGCCGCCGGTCACCAGCCGGGCGCCCTCCTCCCGTCCGGTGCGGACGTAGCCGAGCACCCGGTCCCGCTGCCGGGCGTTGATCAGCGGCCCCATCCGGGCCCGTGCGTGCCAGGGGCCGACACTGACCGCCGCCATCTCGGCGGCGAGCCGTTCCACCACCTCGGCGCGGATCGACCGGTCCACCACGACCCGGGACCCGGCGGCGCAGATCTGGCCGGTGTTCAGCGTGATGCCCGCGACGATCGCCGGGATCGCCCGGTCCAGGTCGGCGTCCGGGAACACCACCTGCGGGGACTTGCCGCCCAGCTCCAGGTGCAGCGGGACCAGCCGTCGTGCGCAGGTCGCCATCACCGCGGACCCGGTCTCCGGGGAGCCGGTGAAACCGACCCGGGCGACGTCGGGGTGCGCGGGGAGGGCGGCGCCGGCCTCGTGGCCGTAGCCGGTGACGACGTTGACCACCCCCGGCGGGATCCCGGCCTCGCGGGCGAGCCGGGCCAGCGCGAGCGGGGTCAGCGGGGCGTCCTCGGCCGGTTTGACGACCACGGTGTTGCCCGCGGCGATCGCGGCGCCGGTGTCGTTGGCGAACATCGGGCCCGGGGCGTTCCACGGGATGATCGAGGCGACGACGCCGTAGGGCTCGCGCAGGGTGAGACCGAGGACGTCCGGGGTGTGGGTGGGCAGCGAGAGCCCCTGCACCTTGTCGGCCTGCCCGGCCAGGAAGGTGAGCATCCGGGCCATCGGCGGCGGGCCCCAGTGCGGCCGCCCCACCTCGCGGGACTCCAGCCGGTCCAGCTCGTCGGCGTGCCGCTCGACCAGCTCGGCCCAGCGCAGCAGCAGCCGCCCGCGCTCGGTGGCACTGGTGTCGCGCCAGGCCGGAAACGCCTCCCGGGCGGCCGCGACGGCGGCGTCGACGTCGGTGGCGGTGCCGCGCGGCACCCGGCCGACGACCTCGCCGGTGGAGGGGTCGAGCACGTCGATCGTGCGGCCGTCCGCGGCGGGCACCCAGGCGTCGCCGATCAGGTGGGTGGCCCCGGCGGTCGGTGCGCTGCCGGTACCGGTGTCCGTGCCGGCCGTCGTGTCGGTCGTCATCGTCGCCGCCTCAGTGCTCGTGGACGATCACGCCGCGGACGTTCCGGCCGTCCGCCATGTCCGCGTAGCCCTGGTTGACCTCCTCCAGGCGGTACCGCCTGGTGATCAGCTCGTCCAGCTTGAGGTCGCCGGAGCGGTAGAGGTCGAGCAGCCGGGGCACGTCGTGCAGCGGGTTGCAGGCGCCGAAGATCGCGCCCTGCACCCGGCGCTGGTAGCCGATCAGCATCCCGGACGGCGCCCGGACCGAGCCGTTGCCGACCGCGGTGACGGTGACCTGACCGGACTTCCCGGTGACCGCCAGCGCGCGGGCGATCACCTCGTCGTGCAGCACGCCGACGGTGATGATCGCGTGGTCGGCGAGCTCGCCCCAGGTGGTCTCGACGACGAACTCGTGCGCGCTCTGCGCGTCGGCGAAGGTGTGGGTGGCCCCGAAAACCTTCGCCATGTCGCGCTTGAACGCCACCGGGTCGACCACCACCACGTTGCGGGCACCGGCGAGCCGGGCGCCCTGCACCGCGTTGGCCCCGACCCCGCCGCAGCCGTAGACGACGACGGTCTGCCCGGCGCGGACCCCGGCGGCGTGCACCGCCGAGCCCCAGCCGGTCGGGACGCCGCAGCCGACCAGGGAGGCGACGTCGAACGGGATGTCGTCGGCGATCGGGATGCAGGAGAACTCGGAGACCACCGCGTACTGGGAGAACGTGCCGAGCACACAGAGCCCGCCGAGGTCCTCGCCGTCGAGGTGGAACCGGAAGGTCCCGTCCGGGAACTCACCGGTGGCGGCGTTCTTCCCGGCGTCGCACAGGTTCTGCCGGGCGGTGGAGCAGTACCGGCAGGAGCCGCAGGCCGGGATGAAGGAGCACACGACGTGGTCCCCGACCTGCACCCGGGTGACACCGGGACCGATCGCCTCGACCACCCCGGCGCCCTCGTGCCCGCCGACGACGGGCATCCGCATCCGGGCGTCGCCCTTCTGGATGTGGTCGTCGGAGTGGCAGAGCCCGGCGGCGTGGAACCGGATGCGGACCTCGTTGGCGCGCGGGTCGTCCAGCTCGACGTCGGTGATCTCCCACGGCGTCCCCGGTGTGCGGCAGATCGCGGCTCGGGTCGTCATGCCCATGTCGGCTCCTGTGTGTGGGAACGGATACGGCCGCCTCGGCGGAGGTCCGGGGCCCGGAAGGGAATGTGGGCCGGGTCACCGGCTCGTGACCTCACGATGCCGCCCTCCCGGCGGGTGCCGGGAGGGCGCTTTCACGTCGTGGAAGGACGGTCCACGCGGGCCCCGGCCAGCCAGCGCTCGGCGTCGATCGCCGCGGCGCAGCCCGACCCGGCGGCGGTGACCGCCTGCCGGTAGTGCCGGTCCACCAGGTCACCGCAGGCGAACACCCCGTCGACGGCGGTCCGGGTGGTCCCGTCGAGCGTGCGGACGTAGCCGTCGGGGTCCAGGTCGAGCCGGTCGGCGACCAGCCCGCTGCGCGGGTCGTGGCCGATCGCGACGAACACCCCGGCGACGTCCAGCCCGGACTCCGCGCCGTCCCGGACGTCGCGCAGGCGCAGCCCGCCGACCGCGCCGTCGCCGGTCACCGCGACGACCTCGCGACCGGTCGCCCAGCGGATCGCGGGGTTCGCCCGTGCCCGCTCCAGCATGATTCGCGACGCCCGGAAGGTGTCCCGGCGGTGCACGACCGTGACGCTGCGGGCGAACCGGGTGAGGAACTGCGCCTCCTCCATCGCGGAGTCCCCGCCACCGACGACGGCGACGTCCCGGCCGGTGAAGAAGAACCCGTCGCAGGTCGCGCAGGACGAGACCCCCCGCCCGAGCAGCTCCTGCTCCCCCGGCACGCCGAGGTAACGCGGCGCGGCGCCCATCGCGAGCACCACCGCACGGGCCCGGTGCACCTCGCCGTCGGTCACGATCTCCTTGACCGGGCCGTCCAGCCGGATCTCGCCGACGTCGCGGGGCCGCAGGTCGGCGCCGAACCGCTCGGCCTGCGCCCGCATCCGTCCCATCAGGCCGGGCCCGTCGACGCCGTCGGGGAAGCCGGGGTAGTTCTCCACGTCGGTGGTGGTCATCAGGGCGCCGCCGTGGCTGGAACCCTCGAACACCAGCGGGGCCAGCCGGGCCCGGGCGGCGTAGACCGCCGCGGTGTACCCGGCCGGGCCGGACCCGACGACGACGAGATCGTGTACCCCGACGCTCACGGCGACGCCGGCTGGTCGCTGAGCCACACGTCGGCGAGCCGGCGGCCCTGGTGGATCGGCACCGGGAACAGGTCCCGGGTCCGCGAGGAGAAGATCGTGTAGTCGAACTTCTGGATCGGGAAGAGGCCCTGCACGATCTCGGTCTCCATCCGCCTCTGCATGGCGCGGTGCAGCTCGCGCCGCTCGGCGTCGTCGGTGGTGGTCCGGGTCCGGGCGTAGCCCTCGACGAGCTCCGGGTCGTCGACGAGCGCGTAGTTCTCGATGTAGCCGGGCATGAAGTCGCGCCAGGTCTGGTCGGGCAGGTGCACGGTCCGGAGTGCCTTGGTCATGGCGAACTCGTGGGTGCGCCGGCGTTCGATCCCGGTCCCGGGATCGACGGTCTCGATCGTGACGTCGATCCCGACCTCGGCCAGGTCGGCCTGCATCCACTGGGCCTCGCGCACGTCCTCGTCGTCGACCCGCTGGACGAGCAGCGTGGTCGCGAAGCCGTCCGGGAGGCCGGCCTCGGCGAGGAGCCGGCGGGCCTGCTCGGGGTCGAACGGGCGGATCTCGCGGACCTCGTCCTCGGACAGTGCGGCGTCGGAGACGTCGGGACGCAGGATGGAGGTGAGGTTGAACGAGCCGCGGACGGTCTCCCCCATGCCCTCCCAGTCGATCGCGAGGGACACCGCGCGGCGCACCCGGACGTCGTCGAACGGCTCCACGCGCGGGTTGAGGTAGAAGCTCACCGGCGCGCCGGGCGTCTCGGTCACCGTGTGGTCGCCGTCGCGGAACTCGTCGGCCACGGTGACGTCGCTGGTGGTGCCCACGTCGAGGCGGCCGCTCCGCAGGGCCGCGGTGGTCGCCGCCGTGTCGTTGATGACCGGTCGCCGGACCTCGTCGAGGTACGGGCGGTCGGGAACGTGGTAGTCGGGATTGCGCCGGAGCACCCACTCGACGTCCGGGGTGTGCTCGGCGAGCAGGAACGGCCCGGTGCCGATCGCCACCGTGTCCAGGTCGTAGCGCCCCTCGATCCCTTCCCGGGGAACCATCAGGAAGGTGTGGTAGGCCACGTACTCCAGCAGCGGGGCGAAGGGCCGGTCCAGGGTCAGGACGACGGTGTGCTCGTCCGGCGCCTGCACGGTCCGCACCGCCTCGAGCATGTAGGCCTGCAGGCCGCGCTCCTTCATCGCGGTGATCGTTGCGACGACGTCGTCGGCGACGAAGGGCCTGCCGTTCACCGGCTCGACGTCGTGCCAGGTGACGTCCCGGCGCAGGTGGAAGGTGTAGGTCAGACCGTCCTCGGAGACCTCCCACGACTCGGCCAGGTCGCCCTCCAGCTCCATCTCCGTGACGTCGGGTCCGGTGCGCCAGTCGAGCAGCTTCCCGTAGACCGAGCCGGAGATCAGCCCGGTGGCGCTCGGGTCGGAGCTCTCCAGCGGGTTCAGGTCGGTGGACACCTCGGCCGGCAGCTGCCACACCAGCGAGCCGCCGGGACGAGGGTCCCCGACCGGCTCGTCGCTGCCGCCACCGCCACCGGCCCCGCAGGACGACAGCACCAGCGCCGCGGCCAGCAGCAGCGCCGCGGCGCGACCCGGTCTCACACCGTCTCCCGGTCGAGCTCGCCGGTCACGTCCAGCCCGACCAGCGGAACCGGTCCGGCGAGGTCACCGGCCGCCGCGGGGACGTAGGCGAAGTTCTTCGCCCGGGCCCCGCCGTCGACGACGAAGTCCTGGCCGGTGATCAGCCGGGCCTGGTCCGAGCACATCCAGGCCACGCAGTGCCCGATGTCGGTCGGGGTGCCGGTGGTGCCCATCGGCACCATGGGCACCCGGTCGCCGCTCCAGCGGGCGGGCCGCCGCCACGGCTCGTCGCCGGTGCCGCCGCCGATCCCGTTCCGCGGCCGGTCCATGACCGACTTCCCGTCCGGTCCGGTCAGGGCAGGGTTGTCCGGGGTCGGCGCGGTCGGGGTGAAGGAGTTGACCCGGATCCCGTAGGGGGCGAGGTCCATCGCCGCGGCCCGCACGAAGTTGTTCACCCCGCCCTTGTGGAAGGCGTAGGCGATCACCCCGGCCGAGCCGGACCAGCCGTTCGACGACGAGACCAGCACGATCGAGCCACGGGTGCCGCGCTCGGCCATGTGCCGCCCGACCGCCCGGGTGTTGAGGAAGCTGCCCAGCCCGGCGACCCGCACGGCACGGTCGAAGAACTCGGCGCTCTCGTCGAGCACCCCCTTGCCGCCGAGCAGGGCGGCGTTGTTGACCAGGATGTCGATCCCGCCCAGCTCGCCGACCACCCGGTCGACGTAGCCCGCCACCTGGTCCTCGTCGGTGACGTCACCGGGGACCGCGATGGCCCGGCCACCGTTGCGCTCGATCCGCTCGACGGCGGCGGCCGCCGCGTCCGGGTCGATGTCGTTGCAGGCCACGGTCGCGCCGTAGCGCGCGAGCGCCAGGCCGATCCCGCCGCCGATGTTCGGACCGGCTCCGGTGACCAGGGCCACCTTCCCGGCGAGTGAGATGTCCACTGTGCACGCTCCTAGTCGGGTCGTCGGTCGGTGGGGTCGGTGGCGTCGAGCTCCTCCGCCGCCCGGGCGAGGCCGGGGGCGAGGCGGGCCGGCGGGCGGGGCCGCCACCACCGCCGGGACTCGGCGAAGGTGGCGTGCTGCAGGCGCGGGTCCAGGTGGTCGCGCAGCGCGTCGCCGAGCAGGTTGAGGCTGAAGACGGCCAGCGAGAGCAGGACAGCCGGCACGACGATCAGCCACGGCGCGCGCTCCACGTACCGGACGCCCTCGGAGAGCATCAGCCCCCAGGACGGGGTCGGCGGCGGCGCGCCGATGCCGAGGAAGCTCAGCGCCGACTCGGCGATGACGACCCCGGCGAAGATCAGGCTGGCCAGGGTGAACACCGGGGCGACGATGTTCGGCAGGACGTGCCGGGCCAGGATCCGGCCGGTCCCGGCACCGGTGGCCCGGGCCGCCTCGACGTAGCGCTCCTCGCGCACCCGCAGGGTCTCGCCGCGGGCGATCCGGTTGAACGACGGTGTGATCACCACGGTCAGCGCGATGATCGTGTTGCGCACCGAGGGCCCGAGGATCACCGCGATGAACAGCAGCAGCACGATGCCGGGGATCGCCTGGACGGCGTCCATCACCCGTTGCAGGACGATGTCGACGCCCCGGCCCGCGTAGCCGGAGACCACCCCGATCGTGGTGCCCAGCACCAGGCTGACCGCGGTGGTCACCACCCCGATCAGCAACGAGGTCCGTGCGCCGTGCAGCGAACGGCTCAGCACGTCCCGGCCGAGGTCGTCGGTGCCCAGCAGGAACCGGGCGGACGGGCCGTCGAGGATATCCCGGCGGAACTGCTCCAGCGGGTCGTACGGCGCCACCAGCGGCGCCAGCAGCCCGGCCAGCACGAACAGCGTCAGTACCGTCAGCGCGATCCCGCCGAGGGGCTGGGCGCGGACGAACCGGGCGACGGCGCCGGGGACGGCGCGCAGCCGCGCGGGGGTGGCCGGCGCGCTCACGAGAGTGCCCGCCCGGTCCGGATCCGCGGGTCGACCAGCGCGTAGAGCAGGTCGATCACGATGATCGTCACCACGAACAGCCCCGCGTAGAAGATCGTGCAGGCGACGACCACCGGGTAGTCGCGCTCCAGCACCGCGGAGTAGATGAGCTGCCCGGTCCCCGGGATCCCGAACATCTGCTCCAGGATCACGGTGCCACCGAGCACCGTCGCCAGCTCCAGGCCGAGCAGCGTGAGCACCGCGATGGTGGAGTTCCGGGCGGCGTGCTTGCCGACGACGGTGCGCTCCCGCGCGCCCTTCGCACGGACCGTGCGCACGTAGTCCGACCCCAGCGACTCCAGCAGCGACGACCGCGCCATCCGCGCGGTCCCCGCCATCCCGGCGGTGCCCAGCGCGATCACCGGGATCGCCATCTGCTGGATCCAGTTCACCGGGTCCTCGGTCAGCGGCCGGTAGGCCAGCGGTGGCGACCAGTTGAGCCAGACCGCGCACGCGGTCAGCGCCAGCAGCGCGACGACGAAGTTGGGCACCGACAGGAACGCGACCGCGAAGCTCCGCACGGCGGCGTCCAGCGCGGAGCCGCGGGTGACCGCGGCCAGCACGCCGAGGCCGATGCCGGCGACGGTCGCGAACAGCATCGCCAGCAGGCCGAGCGAGACGGTGACCGGCACCCGTTCCAGGAACAGCCCGGTCACCGGTGCGCCGCCGCCGTAGAACGACCTGCCGAGATCACCGCGTGCGACACCGGCGAGCCAGTTCCCCAGCTGCGTCCAGACCGGCACGTCGAGGCCGAACTCGGCGCGCAGCGCCGCGACCTGCTCCGGGCTCGCGCCGGACTCGGCCAGCTGCATCGTCACCGCGTCGCCGGGGACGAGCCGCACGAGCACGAACACCAGAGCGGTCACCAGCGCCATCACCACACCGCCGTAGGCGAGCCTGCGCAGGACGTAGCGGGTCACGGTCGCACCGCCCCGGAGGTCCGTGCCCCGGCCAGCAGGCAGGCGACGTCACGGTCGGCGACGACCCTGCGCAGCGCGGGCCGTTCCTCGCGGCAGCCGGCCTCGGCCTGCGGGCAGCGGGTGTGGAACCGGCACCCCGGCGGCGGGTCGATCGGGCTGGGCACCTCGCCGACCGGCGTGACCTCCTGGGCCGGTCCGGCCGTGGCCAGGTCGGGGACGGCGGACACGAGCATCCGGGTGTAGGGGTGCTGCGGGTCCCGCAGCACCGCGCCGCCGTCCCCGCGTTCGACGATCTCGCCGAGGTACATCACGCAGACCTCGTCGGACATGTAGCGGACGACGTTCAGGTCGTGGGCGATGAACAGGTAGGACAGCCCGCGCTCGGCCTGCAGGCCGCGGAGCAGGTTGAGCACCTGGGCCTGCACCGAGACGTCCAGCGCGGAGACCGCCTCGTCGCACACGATGAGGTCCGGGTCGGTGGCGAGCGCGCGGGCGATCCCGATCCGCTGGGCCTGACCGCCGGAGAACTGGTGGGCGTACCGGTTCAGGTCGCGCGCACCCAGCCCGACCCGTTCGAGCAGCTCGACGACCCGGTCGGCGAGCGCGGCCCCACGGGCCATCCGGTGCACCACCAGCGGCTCCCCCACCGCCTGCAGGACGGTCATGCGGGGGTTCAGCGAGCCGTTCGGGTCCTGGAAGACGATCTGCATCCGGCGGCGCAGCCGGCGCAGCGCCGCGCCCGAGGCGGCGCCGAGATCGGCGCCGTCGAACGCCAGCGTCCCCGAGGTCGGTTCGAGCAGCCGCAGCGCGAGCCGGGCCACCGTGGACTTGCCGGAACCCGACTCACCGACCAGGCCGACCGTGCGGCCGCGCGGGATGCTCAGCGACACGCCGTTGACGGCCTGGACGACCCCGCGCCGGCTCCGGAAGTGCTTCACCAGGTCGTGGGCCTCGAACAGCGCCGGCCCGGTCACCGGGCACCGGCCGGGACGCCCGCCGGCACGCGCCCGGTCCGGTCGGTGGTGGTCTGACACATGTGGGTCTCCCGTCGGACTCCGTCGGCCGTGTGCTGCGAGAGGCTAGGAATCGCACCCGGCCGGTCACCAGACCGTCTTCCACCAGGGAGAAGACAGGTCGCAGGGTGCGGTGCGCGTCGCGGTCCACGCCGCGACGGATGACGTCGCCGTCCGGTCACCGGGCGCCGGTGCCCGGGGCCGCGGTCGGCGCCGGGACGCGGTCCGCGTCCTCGGCCAGCCAGCACCGGCTGATCCGGCCCTCCCCCGTCCGGACCACCGGTGGCACCTCGGTGCGGCACCGCTCCACCGCCTGCGGGCAGCGCGGATGGAACCGACAGCCGTCGGGCACGTCGGCCGGGTTCGGCACGCTCCCCGGGATCACCGTCAGCAGCTCGTCCCGTCCGGTGTGGACGGTCGGGACGGAGCCGATCAGCGCCCGGGTGTAGGGATGGGTGGGCGCGCTCAGCACCTCGGCGACGGTGCCCCGCTCGACGACCTGGCCCGCGTACATCACCACCACCCGGTCGGCCATCCGGGCCACCACCGACATGTCGTGCGTGATGAGCAGCAGTGCCGCGCCGTGCTCGCGTTGCAGCCGTCGCATCAGGGCCAGGATCTGCGCCTCGACCGTCACGTCCAGCGCGGTCGTCGGCTCGTCGGCGATCAGCAGCTCCGGATCGCACGCCAGCGCCATCGCCACCCCGACGCGCTGTTGCTGACCGCCCGACAGCTCGTGCGGATAGGACCGCATCCGGCGTTCCGGGTCCGGCAGCCCCACCTCGCGGAGCAGCTCGACGGCACGCTCCCGGGCCTGCGCCCGGCCGACCGGCCGGTGCACCCGGATCGCCTCGACGACCTGGTCCCCGACGCTGAACAGCGGGTCCAGCGCGCTCATCGGGTTCTGGAACACCATCGCGATCTCGGCGCCGCGCAGCCGGCGCAACCGCTCGGGACCGGCACCGGCGATCTCCTCGCCCCGGAACGACACCGACCCGCCCGCGATCCGGCCCCTGCCGAGCAGCCCGAGCACCGCCAGCGAGCTGACGCTCTTGCCCGATCCGGACTCCCCGACCAGCGCGACCGTCTCGCCCGGCCCGACGTCGAACGAGACGCCGTCGACCACCCCGAGCGCACCGGCCGCCGTCGGGAACTCGACACGCAGGTCCCGCACGTCCAGCACCGGGTTCACGCCGCGGCCCCGCCGACCTGCACCGGGTGCGTGGTGCGCGACCATCCGCCGAACCCGAACGGCCGCACCACCAGCGACATCCCGGCGTTGCGGGCGCCGGTGACGACGATCGGCAGGTGCTCCGGCTCGGGCACCATCGGGAACGGGGCGTCGTCCGGCGCGTCCCCGGCCGCCCGGCCCTTCCCGGCGGCCCGCAGGTCGGCGGCGGACCGCACGGCGTGCTCGCTGATCCAGGCGGCGACGTCGGCCTTGCCGAACCCGCCGTCGGCCAGCAGCGTGGCGTGCTCGACGCCGAGCAGCAGGCCCGCCGACGACCGTCCGCCGACCACCGTGCCGGTCCGTGCCACCGTGTCCGCGATGTCACGGAGCAGGTCCTCCGGGTCGGTGGAGTCCCGGTTGTCGACGAACTCGCAGGTCCGGATCAGCATCGCCGAGACCGACCCGGCGCCGGGCGCGGCGCCGAGCTCCACCGAGAGGGGCTCCCAGGGGCTCTGCTCCTCGTTCTCCCCCACGCACACCGCGAACCGGCCGGGCAGCCCCTGGGTGGCCTGGTCCAGCTCGTGCGGGCGGATGCCGAGCACGTTGCGCACGGTCAGCCCGATCGCGCGGGCGATCGTCGCGTTCGCCCGGAAGCCGGGCCCCACCGAGCCGCCCACCGAGTTGATCCCCAGCTCGGCGCGCACGTCGCCGTTCACCACGATCAGCGGGGCCGGGCCGCTGGTGCTCTGCCAGCCGCCGCCGGTGACGACCCGCTGGGCCATCAGGGCGTCCCACGCGGCCAGCACGACGGGCAGGTACTCCGGGCGGCAGCCGGCCATCGCGGCGTTCACCGCGACCCGTTCGACGGTGCACTCCCGGCCCAGGCTCCCGGCGTGCGCGACCACCTCGCCCGGATCGCGCGGGGTCGCCGCGAGGAACTCGTCGCGGGTCGCCGCGGTCACCGGGACGACCGGCAGGCCGTCGGTCCAGCCCTGGTCGTAGGCGTGCTCGACCGCGGCCCGGGCGATGTCCACCGGATCGACGGAGGTCGCGGCGCTCACCGGACACCCGCCCCGGGGTGGTCCGCGCCGTTCCCGGGCGGGCCGCCCGGTCCCACCGGCGCGTGCAGCAGCCGCACCAGCCCGGGCAGCACCTCGCCGGCCCGGGCCGCGACTCCGGCGGCGTCGAGCGAGGCGACCGGGTGCCGCACGACCGCGTAGTCGTAGCCGGGGCTGCCGCGCAGCCCGGCCATCGCGTCCGCGGTCGTCCGGAAGGCCTCGCTGACCAGTACGGCGGCCGGGACCCCGGCCGCCTCGAGAGCGATGCCGTCGGTGACGGCGGACGCGCTGCACGACCCGCAGTCGCCGACCCCGACGAGCACCACGTCGCACCGCTCGACCAGGTCGGCGAGGGCCTCCGGTGCGACCGGGTCGTTGATGTGCGGCTTGACGTGCCGGGCGGCGGGCACCGTGCCGTGCTGCTGTGCGCACCGCTCCGCGACGGCGTCGAGCAGCTCCGCCGCGTTGCGCTTGGTGTTGAGCAGCAGGCCGAGCCGCAGCCCCGCCAGGTCCGCAGGGCGTGGCGCGAGCGCCGCACCCGCCGGGGCGACCGGATCGGCGGCCCCGGTCGGATCGATCATGGTCTCGAACATGGCGGGTCCCGTCGTCGGAACTGAGGGGTCCCGGGCACGCTAGGAATCCGCCTCGGGGCCCACCAGACCGCCTTCCACCGGGTGAAAGGGGTTCGGACCTGCGCGACGGGCCGACGTGGCGGCCACGGGCACCCGGCCGCGCTACGTCATCCGTCGTCGCCGACCGGCCGGCCCTGCGGTGGGACGAGCCCCTCCCGGACCGCGACCAGCGCCGCCTGGGTGCGCGAGGAGAGCTGCAGCTTGCGCAGCACGTTGCCGACGTGCTTCCGCGCGGTCCGCTCACTGATCAGCAGCTGGTCGGCGATCTCCTGGTTGGACCGGCCCTGGGCGACCAGCATCAGCACGTCCCGCTCGCGGAGGGTGAGTGCGCCGAGCCCGCTCGCCGGCGAGACCATCTCCCTGGTCAGCTGCCGGGCGACCCTCGGGTCGAGGAACACCTCCCCGCGGGCGGCGGCCCGGACCGCCGCGGCCACCTCGCCCGGTCCGGCGTCCTTCAGCAGGTAACCCGACGCTCCGCTGCCGAGTGCGCCGTGCACCCGTTCCCGCTCACCGAAGCCGGTCAGCACGACGACCCGCACGCCCGGGAAGCGCTCGACGATCAGCGCCGTCGTCGTGGCGCCGTCGAGGCGGGGCATCACCAGGTCGATCAGGACGACGTCGGGCAGCGCCCGGTGCACGGACATCGCGCCGAGCCGGTCCAGCACCTCATGCCCGTCACCGGCCTCGCCGACGATCTCGACGTCGTCGAGGGACTCCAGGTAGGCACGGACCCCACGGCGGACGACGGCGTGGTCGTCGGCGACGAGGACCGTCACCGGGGTGCTCGTCGGGGACCCGGGCGGTGCGTCCACTCGCAGCGCCTCCGCTCGGTCGTCCCGGGGCTCCGCCGCCGCCCGGAGGTCCAGCATGGCAGTCCGGTCCGCGCAGCGGCCCGGGCCATGGTGCGCTGCTCATCGGCGGCCGGGCGGTGCCCGCCCGCCCCGGCAGGCTCGACGCACGGCACGTCCGGCGGACCGTCGCCGCGGAACGGACCCGGACGATCGTGATCGCGGGCAACGCGATCGCCGACCCCTGGTCGACGAGCCGGCCGAGGCCGGGCGCGCGGGCGCACCGCACGACCTCGCGTCGCTCCGGTGCCCGTCCCCGGCTGATCGCCGACGACGGCTGGGTGCTCGCCCCCGGCGAGCCCGGGACCGGGGTGCTCGCCAACCGCGGCCCGCTGCCGCCGGGCCACCACGGCGACGCCGACCGCACCGCCGCGACGTTCCGGTTCGACGACGGGGTGCGCTACGCCGTGCCGGGCGACCCGGCCGAGCTGACCCCGGACGGCGACATCCGGTTCTTCGGCCGCGGCGCCGGCGTCATCACCACCGGAGGCAGGAAGGTGCACGCCCCGGGGCCGGGGAGCCGGCCGGGGCTGTTCCGTCCGCCGGGTGAGACTTCCTCGCCGCGCCCGTTCTCTGATAGAAGGTGAGCCTCACCTAATCCGAGGAGAACGATGAGGCCCCGTGGAACCACGCTGCTCGCGGCGCTGCTCGGTGCGGCCCTGGTCCTGACCGGCTGCGGCGCGTCCCCCGGCGGCACCGGCACCGCCCCGGCGACGCCGTCCGACGGGGCCGCGTTCCCGGTGACCGTCCGGCACGCCTTCGGCGAGACGACGATGCCCGCACCCCCGCAGCGGGTCGTCGCGCTGGGCATGAACGACCTGGCCGTCGCCCAGGCCGTCGGCGCACCGGTCGTCGGCGCGGTCCGCAGCTCCGGCGACAGCGGTCCCGTGCTCCCCTACCTCGACCCCCTCCCGCCCGAGGTGCTGGCGATCGAGCCCGACGGGACGCTGCCGCTGGAGCAGATCGCGGCGTTCCGGCCCGACCTGGTCCTCGGGGTCTCGGCGTTCCAGATCAGCGACCGGGCGGGCTACGAGGCCCTGTCGCGGATCGCGCCGACCGTCACCTACGCCGAGGGCCTGTACACCTCCTCCATGCAGGACGACGCCCGCCAGATCGGTCGGGCGCTGGGCCGCGGGGACGCCGTCGAGACGCTGATCGCCGAGGCGGACCGCCGCATCGCCGAGACCCGTGACCGGCTGCCCGGGCTCGCGGGGAGGACCTACCTCTACGGGCAGGCGCGCGGGGAGATCCTGCCGATGGTGGTCGGCGAGCAGAACCAGTCCACGGTGTTCCTGCGGTCGCTGGGTCTGGAGGTGCCGGCGTCGTTCCGGGACGCGCCGGCGAGCGACGCGCTGGCCCCGGGCACGGTGGGGGTGTCCTACGAGGAGGTCGGCAGGCTGTCGGAGGCCGACCTGCTCCTGATGACCTTCGCGGGGGCGGGCGACCGCGCGAGGTTCGAGGGCGACGAGCTGGTGCGCCGGGTGCGCGCGGTGCGGCAGGGCACCTACACACCGGTGACGCTGGACCAGGCCATCGCCCTGCAGGCGCCGAACGTGGTGTCGGTGGGCTGGCTGCTCGACGGGCTGCAGCCCGCGCTGGAGAAGGTCGCGACGAGCTGACGAGCCCGGCTACCCGCCGGTAGGCTCGGGGTCGTGAACCCACCCGACATCGCCCTCAAGGCCATGAACGCGGGCCACCGTCTGCTGATCCGGCTGACCGGTGGGAAGGTCGGCCACTCGGCGATGGGGATGCCCGTGGTCGAGCTGACCACCCGCGGCCGGCGCTCCGGCGAGCCGCGCACGGTGCTGCTCACGGCACCGGTCCACGGTGACGGGAGCTACGTCGTCGTCGCCTCCCGGGGCGGCGACGACCGCCACCCCGCCTGGTTCCTCAACCTGCGTGCGGACCCGGACGTCGAGGTCGCCGTGCAGGGCGGGCCACGCGTGCCCATGCGCGCCCGGATCGCCGACCCGGCCGACCGCGCGACGCTCTGGCCGCAGATCGCCGGAAAGTACCGCAACTACGCCGGCTACCAGCGCAGCACCACCCGGGAGATCCCGCTGGTCCACCTGGAGCCGCGCGGCTGACCGGCCACGCATCATCAGAGCAGATGATTCCGGAGATCCGGATCATCTTCGTAGGGTCGGGGTATGTCCGGTCCTGCCGTGCCTGCGGAGGCGGTCTCCCCGCAGGCGTCGTCACTGCAGCTCTCGGTCCTCGGTGGTGTGCGGGCGAGCCGTGACGGCGACGACCTGGCGCTCGGCGGGCCGCGCCCGCGGGCACTGCTCGCCGCGCTCGTCGTCGCGGCCGGGCGTCCGGCCACCGAGGACCTGCTCATCGACGCCGTGTGGGACTCCGAACCCGCCCCGGCCGCGAAGCAGGCGCTGCACACCTACGTCGCCCGGCTGCGGGGTGTCCTGGAGCCCGGCCGCTCGGCCCGCGGGGCGGCGACGGTGCTGGTCCGCGGCAGCGGCGGCTACGCCCTGGCCGTCCGCCCCGAGCAGGTCGACGTGTGGGCGATGCGCGAGCTCGCCGCCCGCGGCGCGACCGCGCTGGCGCAGCGACGCCCGCACGAGGCGGTGTCCGTGCTGGACCTGGCGCTGGCCACCGGCGACGGCACCCCGTTCGGCGACCTCGCCGACCGCGCCTTCCTGGCCGCCGAGGTGGCCGCGCTGACCGAACTGCGCGCCGGGATCCGCGAGGACCGGGCCGCCGCCGCGCTCGCCACCGGCGAGGACGTGACGCTGCTCGACGACCTGGCCGCGCTCACCGCCGAGTACCCGCTGCGCGAGCGCGCGTGGGAGCTGCGGGCCCGCGCGCTCTACCGCGCCGGGCGCCAGGCCGACGCCCTCGCCGTCCTGCGGACCGCGCGGGACCTGCTCGCCGAGGAGCTCGGCGTCGACCCGGGGCCCGGACTCGCCGCGACCGAGCGGGCGGTGCTCGCCCACGACCCGGAGCTGCTGCACCGGGCCCCTGCCGCCGAC